>ONYB01000146.1 GCA_900321895.1 uncultured Brachyspira sp. | reverse complement strand
GCGATTTGCATAAAATGATCGATTAACAAGTTAGAAGCTTGGCTCAAAGCAGTTGTAACTTCGATTGAACCGTTAGACCAAATTTCCAAAGTCAACTTATCAAAATCAATAGAATCGCCTACACGAGTGTTTTCTACGTTGTAGCTAACTCTTTTAATTGGCATGAAAGTTGCGTCAATAGGCAATACGTCGATTGATACTCCTTTAGAATCTCTAGGAACATCGTGAGCAACGTAACCTTTACCTGTTTCAACAATAACGTCAGCATGGAAGCTGCCACCTTCTGAAACGGTACAAATTAACCAGTCAGGGTTAACGACTTTAACACCTGCAGGTAATTGAATATCACTTGCGAGAACAGCACCTGCTTTGTCTACGTCAATTCTCAAATGCTGTGCTTCTTTCGAATCGGTTTTTACAACCAAGCCTTTAAGGTTCAACATAACGTCGATAACATCTTCCAAAACACCCGGAATAGCAGTGTATTCGTGAGTGATACCTTCAATTCTTGCTGAAGTAACTGCCGTTCCTTCGAGGCTTGAAAGCAAAACTCTTCTCAATGAGTTACCGATTGTTGTACCAAAGCCCTTTGCCAACGGTTCGATTACGAATTTACCGTACTGTGAACCGTCTGAACTTGTGGTTGTATTAACGCATTTAATTTTTAATTCCATTCTTTTAATCTCCTAGTTGTTAAATAACTATTTTGGATTTCTCCGTTTGAAACAGATTAACAAAAATCCGCTTCTTGCTCGTTCGCTATTAACGGGTCTTGTCTTTGCCTGCTCGTCTTGCTCTCGCAAGCCGACACCGCAAAGCCATCGCCCTCAGCTCACTCACGCTATTTAGAGTAATATTCAATTACGAGTTGTTCTTTAATTTCAGGATCTAATTCTTCTCTTTCCGGAATTCTATCAAATGTGATTTTCAAAGCATCTTTGTCGATAGTCATCCATGCAGGAGCACAAGCCATATCAATCATTTCTGTAACAGATTTCAAGAATGCTGCACTCTTAGATTTAATAGTGATAACATCACCTGCTTTTACTGAGTATGATGGAATATCTACTTTTTTATCATTTACAAGAACATGACCGTGGTTAACGATTTGTCTTGATTGTTTACGTGTAATACCTAAACCTGCTCTGTAAAGGATGTTGTCAAGTCTTGATTCCAACAACTGTAAAAGAATTGTACCTGTAACACCGCTTCTTCTTGCAGCTTCGTTATAGTATCTTGCGAATTGTTTTTCACTTACTACATAAGTAAATCTGATTTTTTGTTTTTCAGCTAAGTGAATAGCATATTCAGAAAGTTTCTTTCTAACAGCACCGTGTTGACCTGATGCGTTTTGACGCATAGAAGTAGTCAACTTTCTGTTTGACAAGTCTTTAACTTTCTTATTTCTGAATAATTTATTACTTGGACCTGTATATCTAGCCATTTTTTATTTCTCCTTTTAATTGTGCGGGGCATCTATGGTTTGCTTTATTGGCGTTCAGCAAGCCCCCGCGGTTTCTACTTTTGTTTTTGTTGTCTCTGATTATTGTTTCACAAAAACAACCAGCTCATTTCACTACGTTGCCATTCGCTATTGTTTTTGCTACTTCGTGTTAGTTTCGCCCTGATGTTGCTCGCTGATTTCATCAGCTCACCCAAGCTCAACGTCACACTGCACAAAATCCGATTACACACGTCTTTTCTTAGGTGGACGGCAACCGTTGTGAGGGATTGGAGTAACATCTTTAATCAATGTGATTTCCAAACCTGCAGCTTGAATAGCTCTGATAGCAGTTTCTCTACCTGAACCAGGCCCTTTGATATGAACTTCAACTTTTTTCATACCTTGGTCGATTGATTTTTTAGCAACCTGTTCGGCAGCAGATTGAGCTGCAAACGGAGTACCTTTTCTAGCACCCTTAAAACCGCTGGCACCTGCTGTTGCCCAAGCAATAGCATTACCTTGCGTATCGGTAGAAGTTACGATTGTATTGTTAAATGTTGATTGAATATGCACAACACCTTGCAATACATTTTTCTTTTCTTTTTTCTTAGTTTTTACTGGTCTTGCCATTTTTTATTTCCTCTATTTTTGTATTTTTGAAGTTTTCAAGTTAATAAGTGAATAAGCTTTTTCGTGAGCTTCGCTCACATATTACCAAATCACTTGTTGCAATTCACTAAACAGCTTTCTTTTTAGTGATTGCCAAACCTTTTTTACCACGACGGGTTCTTGCGTTAGTCTTAGTTCTTTGACCTCTGCAAGGAAGGTTTCTTTTATGTCTTAAACCTCTGAAAGAACCGATTTCTTGAAGACGTTTGATGTGCATTGTAACTTCACGTCTCAAGTCACCTTCAATATGGTAGTTAGCGAGTTCGTTACGAAGGTTTTTAATATCTTCTTCTGTCAAATCATCTGTTCTCAAGTCAGGTGAAATACCTGTAGCTGCGAGAATTTTTTTACTTCTTGTTGGTCCTATACCGTAGATATAGGTTAATGCAATTTCCATTCTTTTGTTACGAGGTAAATCTACCCCTACTAATCTTGCCATTGTTTTAATTTCTCCTTTTCTGTTGTTAGATTTTTTTGGGTAAGAGGCTTAAATTCTTCCTCTCCATTGACCGTCGCCCGTCAATTCGGCATTCACCGAAGTGAATAAGTTAATAAGTGAACAGGTGAATAAGTTCTTTTCGTTTATTGGTTATTTCAAAAGACCCTTCTTGCCTGAAATCACTTATGGGGCTCGCTCGCCTTGCTCACTTCACCCCGAAAGGACTAACCTTGACGTTGTTTGTGTTTAGGGTTTTCACAAATAACGGCAACTCTGCCTTTTCTTTTGATAACCTTGCACTTGTCGCACATAGGTTTTACTGATGATCTTACTTTCATTTTTCTTTTCCTTTATATTTTGTGTTTCGTGAGATTTCTACTTTAATCTGAATGTAATTCTGCCTCTTGAGAGGTCATAAGGCGTCATTTCAACCTTAACTTTGTCCCCCGGCAAAATTCTGATGAAGTTTTTTCTGATTTTACCCGAGATGTGTGCCAAAATTTCATGGTCGTTTTCGAGTTTTACTCTGAACATGGCATTTGGCATGGATTCTATAATTGTACCTTCTATTTCAATAACGTCTTTTGACATATTTTCCTCATTTTCGGCTTATTTTCCGCACACCAAAAGCATTGCTGCTTATTGATTTACGGCTAATTTTTCACATGTGCATATCTACCCCTTGTAAGGGTATATTTTAATAATACTTGCAAAATATTTGTTTGCAAGCGATTTGAGCGAATTTGCATGCATTTCTTAATATATTTTAAATGGTTGTTTATTTAATAACGGCACTCTTTCAATAAACAGTTGAACATGCCTAAACCCGCAATTTTTCAAACCTTCTGACTGTTTGTAAATTTTTCTTAATAATTCTTATTATTATATTTTTAATTAAACAAAGCAATAAGGATAAAGCTGTTATTAAGAAATATTACACAAATTTTTATTTCTGAAATTCTCTTTCAAAAAAATCCTTTATATAAATAAGAGCGAATAGCAAAGGAGAGTAGTATGGCTTTCAAAGTTAACGGAATACAAGATGAAGACGATTTAAAGAGGGCACAAGCAGCAGCACAAGCACAAGGCACGAGCATTACAAACTATAACGAGTGGGCAGAAATCATGAAAAACTTGTCGGAGGCTGGCGTGGAATCAACGGGTTCTTACGCAGGTGACAAGGCAAAAATGAAAGAAATTCAGCAAACTGTTGAAAAATTTATCCAAGAACAACAGACCGAAATGATTGCCCAACAAAGACAGCAAGAAACACAAGAAGTAAAGGAAACATCGGAATCCGACCGTGATCAAGAAATAAAAGCGACTGTTGCAAACGCAACAAGCTCCATGATTATGGCAGACTACATGAAATATTATCATTTGATGACGTAACAAAAGTGAAGAGTGAAAGGTAAATTCGCCTTCGCATTAAACGGCACCGTTCGCAATCACAACGAAAACTCAACGTTTCCGTTGATGTTTGCTCATCTTTCACTCCGCTAATGCCGTCTTGAATTTACTCCACGCTCGAACAATGTCGCTGTCGGGCTTACGTCCTGTCCGCTCCATATTCTCGCTATCCTGATTAACGTCCGTACGTAAATCCGTTCTGCTCGGGCTAGTGAAAAGTCCTTTTACATAAAAGCAGGCAACGTGATTTTAAGCCCTATCCCCGTGGTAGAGGGGTATTTCACCAATTTTGAGCGTAGCGAACTATAAGAACTTATTTACTTATTAACCTATTTACTTATTCACTTCTCTCTTAACGTAACGAACTTATCGCCCTATCGCCTTATAGTCTTATCGCCTTCACTACCACTCCTCACTTTGTAAAGGACTTTTCTCTTCTCGCCTCTCACCTCAAATTGTTAAGATACTAGCCCAATATTCTATGTTTGTGATATTATTATATTATAGAAGGACTTGGAAATAAGGAGAAGATTTTGAGCCAGCAAAATATGTTTTCGGACGGAAAGATTGTTCCGGTTAATATTAGAGAAGAAATGAAACGTTGCTATATTGATTACGCAATGAGTGTTATCGTAGGTCGAGCATTGCCTGACGTTCGTGACGGGTTAAAACCGGTTCACAGACGTATCCTATATGCTATGAACGAACTTGGAATGACTCCGGACAAACCGTTTAAGAAATGTGCGAGAATTGTCGGTGAAGTTCTCGGTAAATACCACCCGCACGGTGATACAGCCGTTTACGAAGCTCTTGTTCGTATGGCACAAGACTTTTCAACAAGATATTTAACCGTTGACGGTCACGGGAACTTTGGTTCGGTCGATGGTGACGGGGCTGCCGCAATGCGTTATACAGAGGCTCGTATGCACAAAATCACACAGTCAATGCTTGCTGATATTGATTGCGAAACAGTTGAATTTGAGCCGAACTTCGACGGTTCATTGCAAGAACCTTCCGTTCTTCCTGTTCGTTTGCCAATGTTGTTATTGAACGGATGTTCAGGGATTGCCGTTGGTATGGCAACAAATATTCCGCCTCACAACCTTTGTGAAGTAGTTGACGGTACGATTGCACTTATTGATAATCCTAATATTACTATTGCAGAATTAATGGAATACATCAAAGGGCCTGACTTCCCGACTGCCGCAACTATTGTAGGTCTGAACGACATCAAACAAGCTTATGAAACCGGTCGCGGTTCAATTAAAATGCAGGCTGTTGCCGGATTTGAAGAAATTGCAGGCGGTGGCGGTCGTCAAACCCGTACAGCGATTGTTATTACAGAAATTCCTTATCAGGTTAACAAAGCAATGCTTATTGAAAAAATTGCAGAACTTGTTAAAGACCAAAGAATTACAGGCATTTCCGACATAAGAGATGAATCTGACCGTGAAGGTATGAGAATTGTTATTGAGCTTAAACGTGATGCTAAGCCTGATGTAGTTAAAAACAATTTGTTTAAATACACTCAACTTGCAACAACATTCGGGGTTAACAATGTTGTTCTTTGCGGAAAACAACCAAGACTTTTGAACTTGAAACAAGTTTTGGAAGAGTTTGTTGAACACAGAGTTGAAATCGTAACAAGAAGAACAATTTTCTTCTTGAAAAAAGCAAAAGTCAGAGCTCACATTTTGGCGGGCTTAATCATTGCATTGGGTTCTATCGACGAAGTTATTGAGCTTATCAAACAATCCAAAACAACCGATGTTGCAAGAGAAGGCTTAATGAGCAGATTTGGACTTGATGCAGATCAGGCAAACGCAATCCTTGAAATGCAATTAAGAAGATTGACAGGATTGGAACAAGACAAAGTTAAGGCTGAATACGACGAATTGTTGAAGAAAATCGCAGAATACGAGGACATTCTTGCAAGCCGTCAAAGAATTCTTGACATAATCAAAAAAGAATTGCTTGAAGATAGAGAAAAATACGGCGACGACAGAAAAACTCAAATCGTACCTGAACAAGGCGAAGTAACGATTGAGGACTTGACTCCAAACACACCAATGGCAGTATTTATTACACATCAAGGCTATTTGAAGAGAATTTCACTTGACACGTTTGAACGTCAAAACCGTGCAACCAGAGGAAAATCAGGCATTAAGACAAAAGAAGATGATGATATTCAACACTTCTTTACGGCTATGATGCATGACAAAGTCTTGTTCTTCTCATCAAAGGGTACTGTTTACAGCTTGAATGTATACGACTTCCCTGAAGGCGGACGTCAGGCAAAAGGTTTACCGATTATCAACGTTCTTCCGATTGATCAGGACGAAACGATTACGGCAGTTGTTCCTGTAAGCAACTTCTCTAACGATTTGAACTTGATTATGTTGACTAAAAAAGGCTATATCAAACGTATCGAAATCGACAACTTTACAAATATCCGTCGAAACGGTATTATCGCAATAGGCTTGGATGAAGGCGACAGCTTGTGTTGGGTAAAACTTGCAACCGCAAAAGATGAAATTATTATCGGTACATCTTGCGGTATGGCAATAAGATTCCCAATCGCAGATTTAAGACCGCTCGGCAGAAGTGCAAGAGGGGTAACTTCTATGAAATTGCGTTCAGGAGATGAAATTGTCGGCTGTGATATCGTTCCACAAGATTACGATGCAGATTTGTTGGTCGTAACTTCAGACGGGTTTGGCAAACGTACAAAACTATCTGAATTCAGAACCCAAAACAGAGGCGGACTCGGTTTGATTGCAACTAAATTCAAATCAGCAGCATCCAGACTTGTTGCGTTGACTATCGTAAAAGAAAGCGACGACATTATGATGGTAACTGCAAGCGGTGTTGTAACAAGACTTAATGCAGGCTCAATCTCACGTCAGGGCAGACCGGCAACAGGTGTTCGAGCTCAAAACTTGACTGACAACGACACAGTTTGCTCGGTTAACAAAATCGTAAACCCTGACAGCGATGATACAATTATAAGAGATAATGCGGCTGCCGAGGCTGCGGAAGCTCAAGCTAATGTTTCTCAGGGAAGCTTGTTAGACGACAACAAAACTGAGTAATAAATATTTACAAAATAATCCAAAAACACTGTCAAAAATTTTCTTTGACGGTGTTTTTATTTGCAGGTACAAAGTATAAAAAATCATGATTAAAATTACCCCAGAACTTTCGGCTTTCAAACCGTTAAAATATAAAAAAGCAAAAGACTTGAGTGAGGCAAAAACTTACGCACAAAAAGTTTTAAATATAAAACAATTCAATGTTGAGGATTTAGAACTTGCCAATCAGGTGAATTACACAATTACAAAGGCATACAATAAGACCGTGGGTCAAATAAACCCGCCGGACAAGGTTGTTTATGCAGATATCACATTTGACGACGGTACAAAGCCCCAGTCTGACATGTTTGTATCGCTTGAGCATAAGGATAATGCCTACACTTGCAGAACACTATTTTTGTGCAAAAACATTTTTGATAATGCGGGTAATATGATTTCATTGTTTTTGAAAAAATATGGCAAAAACAACCAAATCGAAAAAGATAAACACGGTTTTGACAAAATTATCTTGGCGAGCAAATACAAATACGAAAACACACTGAACAGATACTACAGACTGCATCAACAAGGGAAATTGACCACGAAATCCAAGCATGATTTTGTAGGGTTGTTGTATCATGCTCAAGAGGCCGAAAACAGTGTAATAAGAGCTTTGTACAACAACCCTGAAACCAGAAAAACTATGGAGAGAATTACTCATCTTGAGAATTACGACGTTGCAGATTTTGATAAAAAGGTCAGAGCATATTTATTGAAAATAAGGCGAAGAAACAAAATTGAATTCAACCCACCGTTACAAATGCAAAATGCAATCGGGGTGGATGGGAGTATTCTTCACGAACTCGGACATGTTTGGCACAGCATGTTTATTACGCCGTCAGAGCTACCAAATTTCAGGCTGGCATATACAAAAATCAAAAACTTCCACATTGCAGGGAAAATTTCAGAATACGCTCAAACCTGCGAGGAAGAAACGATTGCCGAAATTATCAAAGGCTTGCTTTCAAATGACAAGTATTCCCCCGACGTAATCGCTTTAGGCAATGAGATTACTAGAGGAAAACTTAACGAACTTTTGTAAAATTTCCATAACTTGAAATCGCCCGATTGTTGTAGTACAATCAGGGCATAGGATATTATTTTTAAAAGAAAGAGCGAAAAAATTATGAAAAAAGAACTTATTTTTCTTGGGCCACCGGCTTGCGGAAAGGGAACACAGACAGACAAATTAGCAAAACATTTAAACTTCCCGCACATCGACACAGGCTCATTATTGAGAGCAGAAATTAAAAACGGTACTCCTGACGGAAAAACTGCTAAAGAATTTATCGACAAAGGAAATCTTGTTCCTGCGTCATTAGTTGCAAACATTATTAAAAACAGATTGTCGCAAGACGACTGTAAAAACGGCTATATCCTCGACGGATACCCGAGAAGCGTTGAACAAGCAGACATGTTGACAGAAATGAACAAAAAAATCGACAAAGACACAGATGCAGAATTTAGAGCAATCTATTTTGACATCGACACAAACTTACTTGTCGAAAGAATTGTAAACAGACGTTCTTGCCCTGTTTGCGGCGAAATCTACAACTTAGAATTTAAACCTCCGAAAGTTGAAGGTCACTGTGATCATGACGGAGCTGAACTTACTCAAAGAAAAGATGACACAAAAGAAGTTGCTCAATCAAGATTTGACACCTACTTCCGTGAAACAGCACCGCTTATTGATTACTACAAAGAAAAAGGTGCCTTAAAATCAATCGACGCAAACGGTACTATTGACGAAGTTTGGGAAAGACTTTTGGAAGTAATTAAATAAAAGAAAGGTATAGGTGCAAATTTTTTGGTTTGCACCTATAATTAAAATATGATTAACAGAAAATCCAGAGAAGAAATTAAACTGATGCGACATGCAGGGCATATTGTTGCATTGGTTCACAAAAAAATGAAAGAGGTTGTCGAACCGGGAATTTCCACCAAAGAACTTGATGACATCGCATATCACGTAATCAAAGAAAATCGTGCTATTCCTACGTTTTTGGGTTATAGCGGATTTCCAGCAACAATCTGCACCTCTATCAATGAGCAAGTTGTCCACGGAATTCCGAGTGAAGATGTAAAAGTTAAAGAAGGCGACATTATAAGTATTGATGTCGGTGCGACATATCACGGGCTTGTCGGCGACAGTGCTTGGTCTTATGCAGTCGGCGAGTTGGACGATGACAAAAAACGTCTTATGAAAGCAACAGAAGAGGCACTTTATGCAGGTGTTGCAAAAATGTGTCCGGGGAATGTTTTGGATGATATTTCCGGAGCTGTAGAAGATGTTGCAAACAGTTACCATTTCGGAATTGTCAGACAATACGGCGGTCACGGTGTCGGACACGTTATGCATGAAGAGCCGTTTTTGTTCAACTATAGAGTTGGCGACCAAACCTTAATTAAACAGGGTTATGCAATCGCAATCGAGCCAATGCTAAACCTTGGCGGGGATGAAGTCGAAGTCGCAGACGATGAATGGACAGTTTCCACAGTTGACAAAAAGCCTTCCGCTCACTTTGAACACACCGTAATTGCTACAGAAGACGGACCTTTGATTACAACAAAATTAATGGAGTAATCACATGAGATATTATGTAGGGCTATCATTGGCGTCAGGCTCGAGCATGGACTCGGGGCTCGCTATTTTAGACGAAGACAACACACTTATTATGGTTGACAAATTGTACAAAGTTAACGATATAATGCACTTTTTCGACAATTTTCCGTCAACTGCGAATTCTGATATTTGCGTGTCTTTGGCGTGGGACAAAACTATGCTCAACGGCAAGTGGCGAATTTTGTCAAAACCTTACCAAATGGTTTCGACAAATCCGCTTTTTCCAAATCAAGACAACTGGACTCAACGCTACACCACTCGTGCCAGCGACTATTTGAAATCACTTATCGAAAAAGGTGCCGTTGTAAATCGTTTTGAATTATTTTTGACAAGACAAAATATGCACCTGAATTCCTGTTTTAAGGAACGTTCGCCTGCTGACTGCAAATTTTTACAACAAGCACTCACAAACGAGTGGGGAATGGACTTGCCGGTAAATATGATGCCGATGTCACAATTAGAGGCGATTGTCGGAGCGATTTTGGCAAAAGAAAATGCCAAAAATCCGTCGAATGTTCACACAATCGGCGAATTCCGCACCCTTCCTGTCATCGACGTCATCAAGAACCCGAACGAGAGTTTTTGCGACACTGCGGTTTTTAGTTGAAGAGTGAAGTGGAAAAGCGAAGCGTCCCCACCGCAAAAGCATTTAAAACCATGTCACCCTGAGGAGCAAAGCGACGTGAGGGTCGCATTATCGTTACATGTCGCCCAGACTTTACCTCGCTCGTCGAGAGGAGCAGTTGTAGGCGAAAGTATTGAGCCGTACAAATGCGGTGAGGGGTCAAGTTTTGTTTCGTGTCGGTTTAGTAAAAACGTTCTACAGCTAACTATTCAAGAACTCAAGGCATTTGC
>ONYB01000034.1 GCA_900321895.1 uncultured Brachyspira sp. | reverse complement strand
TTTGTTCTTTTGTAAGCGGTTTTATTTTTATACTTTCAAACATATTCCCATTTGTTACATTCTTTACAAAAATTGTTGTTTGCTAGCAATTTTTTTATTGTTCTGTTTTTAATATAATTGTAGCAGTAGTGGAGTGAAAATAGTGTATTCGTATAGCCCTAATTTTCAACAATTTAATTATACCACAACTTTTAACGTAAATCCTAAAAAGGTTGAAGAAAAACCTGAAGGTCATGTTGAGATTAAGCGGTCTTATCATACGAATGTAATGAAGGATGTCCCGTTTAATCCTGCATTTTCTGCCTCCCAACTGCGTACAAGATTAACGACAGAAGACGAAAAGAGCAAATATAATCAGCTTGTTAAAATTTCTGACAAGCAAACAAGAAAAAACCTTGACTCACTACTAAAAAAAGGCATTTTATTAAACGCAGATTCAAACGACAAGACGAGCGTACTCGACAGTTTGTTCAGAATTGCAACAACACCGAGAGCAGAAGGATTGGATGCTGGTATGCTTATCAAAGAAACTACCGCGACATTGAATAATCCTTTTGTAATCACTCAAGAATTCGGCGATATTCCTAAAGAATTTGAAGGGGAAGCCGTTAATGCTTACAAAAAATCTTCCTCAAAACCGGCATTTACCGCACAACAAAAAGCAAATGTTCCAACAGAAGTAAATGTTGAGCATTCCGGAACATGCGTTGCGGCGAGCGAAGAATTCAATTTAGCTCAAAAAATGCCTGCCGAATTTGCAAGATTTGCAGAAGGTCTAAGCTCCCCTAATATGCAGGTTCAAAAAAGCATAAAACTCGCAAACTTGGCAGATAACACGCTTGATGCGGTTTGGCTTTTAAATGCTTTTGAAATCCCGTACGAAATGAAAGACTTTAATAATGCAAAACTAACTTTTGCTCCTGACAAAAACGCAATTATCAGAGCAAAAATTCAAACAGTCGACAAAGACCCTCATGAGCGTTCTTGTATTGACGTATTAATGCAATCCACATTAATGCAAGTAGGCTCACAACAATCCTATAATTCTCTGACAGACAAACGTCAAGGAAAGTTCAACCAAAACGATAAGGGCTTAATCGAATTTGAAAAAACATTTACAGAATCCGTCCTTGAAGATAAAAACAAGATATCCGTAACTTATCAAACAGTCGACGAAAATGCGAAATTGGTAGGCTATGAAACAGATATGACAACAATGAAACGCCAACTCGTTGATACTTTGGATAAAGGTGAAAACGTTATCATCGGCTACACACAAGTAGACGACAACAACATAATCATCAACGGTCACGAAATTACAATCGTCGGTTACAAAAAGAATAACGACGGCAAATTAACGTTCATCTGCAACGACACGGACGACGGAATGAGCAAAGCTATCGAATACAGCGAAGATTACTTGCTTCCTAAAATTCATCATGCCGCACTTCCGCACGACATAGTTCAAAACGACGTAAAAATGGTTGAGAACTGGGTTGAAGGATTAAACTCATACAAAGAACTAAAAAAACAACAAACGGGAAATACCCCGACAGCAGCATAAAAAAGGAAAAATAAAATGGTAAACGGAATAAATTCATATTCAAGTACAAATATTTTAAGTAAGTATGCGAGTAGGATTAACCAAAATCAAACACAACCCCCGACACAACAACCGGCTACGCAAAACAAAAATACAAAAGCAAGCATTTTGTATATAAACGACCTACATGGTCAAAATATACGAATGGAAAGACTTGTAAACGCAATTAACCAGTTTGATAACAGTGTTCCAAACGGCACAGACAAAATGAAATTTGCATCAGGCGATATTATGCTCGGGGAGGATGAAAAACACGTAAAAGTTGCAGACAAATTCCTCAACCTTGGCGGTTTTATGGCAACAGCCTTAGGAAACCACGAATGTGACCTGCCGACAGATAAATTTGTTCCGCTTATCAAAGACAAAAGTTATCACTTACTCGGAATGAATATGAACCCTAACAAAGGTAATCCGATTAGTCCATACATAGAAAAATCCTATATTCAAGAGATTAACGGAGACAAATACGGAATTATAGGACTTGTTCCGCCAGATTTGCATGTACACGTAAAATTGCAAGAGCATTTACCTGCCCTTAATATAGAACAAAACTTTGACAAAACTGTAGCCGACGTACAAAAAGAAGTCAACAACCTTAAAGCAAAAGGAATTAACAAAATAATTGTTCTTTCACATTCAGGTTTAAGACATGATAAACAGTTAGCTAAAAATATTGATGGCATTGATATTATTCTCGGTGCACACACACACGACCTTTTAGAAGGTATTGAACCTGATAAGAACTTGTTTTCATCCCCGTCGGGCGAACCTGTAATTATTACTCAAGCAGGTAGGGACGGCAAACAATTTGGAGTTTTAAACGTTGAATTTAATGACAAAGGTGTAATTACAAAAGCCCAAAATAACCTCGGAAAAACTGACGCTTACCCTCGAAACCTCATAGCAAGAAATCAATTTGAAAATATCCTCGGGAAACCCGAAGTTGTAGGAACGATTAAATCGGCAGAAGCATATCCTGAAGACGCCTACGGACACGAAAATGCCCACTGTGATTTTATTGTTGATGCAATGAGAAAAGAACTTAACACAGATATCGCAGTGATGAACTCTGCAAATATTAGAGGTCAATTTGAGCAAGGTAGAATTGATACAAGAGATTTGTCAATAATATCACCTTTTGCAAATAAAGTTGCGGTAATTCAAGCGTCAGAAGACGAAATTGTAAACGCAATCAAAAGCCGAGCAAAAGCCTCAATGGCTTCACATTCTCACAGACCTGGAATTGTTCAGGTTTCAGGTTTGAAATACAAGTTTAATAAGCAGGGTGATTTATTGTCAATGGATTTCGTTGATAAAAACGGTAATGCTACCCCAATCGACATAAACAACCCGAGAAAAGACAAAATTTATACAATAGCCTCGGATGATTACTGTATCAACAGCAAGGATATGGGTCTCGGACTGGCTCACAGATACGAAAACGCTATCAAAAAGTTTGATTATGACAAAGATATCGTAGTTGGCGAATACATAAAACACCAACAGGCACCTGTTGAAATAAAATCAGACAACAGAATTGAATTAGTAGGCTAGTAGCCGTATTGCTCTCGCTTGCTGAGATATGCCTTGATGTCATTCAGAGCACTTTGAACTATACGTGTTACACGAGAAGGGGAAAGCCCGACTTGTCTTGCAATGTCTTTTACCTGCATATTTCTGTAAAAACGATATTCAACAACTGTTCTGTCTTTTGCAGGAAGTTTTGTGATAGCCTCTCTAATCATTCTGCCCATTTCGGAAATTTCGGCATTTTCGTCAGGTGTGGCATGATTGTCTTTCAAAAAGTCGAACGGAGAATCGTTGTCACTTGCAGCATCTGCCAAACCATCAATAGAAAGAACAGTTTCATAAATTGCCTCTCTGACTTTTGATTTCTGCGTATTTACATCATCATCGTCGGACACATCGCCGTTCTCTTCAGCTTTATGCTTGAGAGAATACCACTTGTATCTTACTCTTAATTCGTTTCTGATAGCCCATCTAACGGCTGTCGCAATATATGCAGAATTATAGCGGGCTAGCTGCTCCATAGACTTATTCTTAATCAAGGCTTGGATTGCAATAATACCGATTGAAAGCAATTCTTCATATTCCACCATGTGAGAAGGAATACGTCTGTGCTCAACCCTTGCAACCTTTTGAACAAGTTCTATATACTCTTTTAATTTATTGTTATTTGTTTTATCTTTATTATCCTGCATAACAACCATGATTTATTATATGAACCGACTATTTGCCAGCCTCTGGATTTATTCTACCCTGATTTCGATTTTTTTTCAAGTTGTAAACAAATAGTAAGATTTCCGCAACTGCTTTGTAAAGTTCCGGCGGAATTTGTTGGTTTAAATCGACCATTTTAAACAACGCTCTTGCAACGGGAGGATTTTCTATTACCGGAATTGCGTGCTCCCTTGCGATTGTGATAATTTTTTTAGCAATTAACTCAGTACCTTTTGCAATAAGCATCGGTGATTCCATTTCCTCAGCTTTGTATTTAAGGGCACAAGCCACATGGACAGGGTTTGTTACGACGAAATCCGCATCAGGAACGGCATCCATCATACCTTGTTGCAACATTTGCATACGACGTTGACGAAGTGCAGCCTTAACATTCGGATCACCTTCGGTGTTTTTATATTCATCCTTAATTTCTTTAAAAGACATCTTTTGGTCTTTCAAGAACTTCCACTTTGTGACCCCGTAATCCGCAGCAGCAATAATCAAAAAGGCAATACAAGACTTGAAAATAAATTCAGTAATCAACTTGCCGAACTCAATCATTACCGCAAAATTGTTGTCGATTGAGGCAAGCATAAGAATATTTTCAATGTGCGACATATAAACCGCCCAACCGATATAGCCCAAAATCACAACCTTTAAAATATTTTTGAACAACTCAAACAGAGTTTTGATAGACATTATATTTTTGAAATACTTAGTCGGGTTAAGCTTGTCTAGTTTCGGCATAAGAGGAGCAATCGCAACCAAAGGTCCTACTTGGATAAAATCGGCAAGAATTGCCACCAACCATGCCAAAAACAAAATCGGTCCGATGATTAGTGCTGCGGTTTTCACCGTAATCGTAAAGATATAGGTCAATCCAACTTTATCAAGGTGAGTATTCGGAATTTGCTCATACATCAGGGTAAAAAGCTGTGCAATTTGTGTCCAAATAAAAGGAGCAAGCGAAAAGATTGCGACAAACAAAATAAGCAAAGAAAGTGCAGTCGAAAAATCCTTCGATTTAACAACCTGACCTTCTTTTCTTGCCTGCTCCAATTTTCGTGGGGTGGCGTCGTATTGCTTGTCCTCATCACCCATTTATAGCTAACCTTCTACTATTTTCACACCCGAAGAAGTTCCCAAACGTTCAGCACCAGCCTCAAGCATTTTTAAAGCGGCTTCTTTATCACGAATTCCGCCTGATGCCTTAACCTTCAATCCGTAAGGGCTAACCGTTTCATACATAAGTTTTACATCTTCAACTTTAGCTCCGACACCATTTTTTACAAATCCGGTTGATGTTTTGACAAAATCGGCTTTTGCCTCAACACAGAGCTCACAAGCCTTTTTAATTTCGTCTTTTGTCAAAAGATCTGTTTCAAGAATAACCTTCAATGGAGAATTTTTTGCAGCAATTTTAACGGCTTTAATATCTTCTCTTACATATTCATAATCTTTATCTTTTAAGGCTGTTACGTTCAAAACCATATCAACTTCATCCGCCCCGTCAGCAACAGCACAAGAAGTTTCAAAAGCCTTAACTTCTGTTTTGTTAGCCCCGAGAGGAAATCCGATTACGGTGACAACCTTAACTTCAGAACCTTCAAGAGCTTCTTTTGCAAATTTAACGTAAGCAGGATTTATGCAAACCCCTAAAAAATTATACTTTTTAGCCTCATCAAAAAGCTTTTCAAAATCCTCTTTTTTCGCATCCTGCTTCAACAAAGTGTGTTCAATATGCTTGTTTAAATCTGTCATAACCGCCTCTTTCTTATAATCTTTCACCTATAACAAAATTATAGCATAAAGAATATTTATGATAAAATTGAACCATGACGATTAGGGATAAAATCAAATTAAGACTAAATATTTTCACCGGCGACTTATTTGGAGGAATAAACTCGGCAATAATTGCACTTCCGCAAGCATTAGCATTTGGAGTTGCTACAGGTTTTGGAGCAGGTGCCGGCATTTGGGGAGCAATAATACTTTGCCTTGTTGCGGGAATTTTAGGAACAAGAGTTCCGATGATATCAGGAATTACAGGGCCTTCCGCCATTGTAATCGCCTCTATTATGCACGCACTAAACAAAGACATTAATGCTGTTTTAATAATTATTTTAATGGCGGGAATTTTCCAAATGATGATTGCATTAACGAAATGGACAAATGTTGTCAAATACGTGCCGTATCCGGTAATTTCAGGATTTATGAACGGTGTCGGAACAATTATTATAATAATGCAGATTAACCCGCTTTTAGGTTTAAAGTCTTATTCCAATACAATAGAAAGCCTTGAACACGTACTGCAATCCTTTCACACAATGAATATCGAAGCCTTTTTACTGGGATTGACAGCCCTCATAATGGTTTTCGGATTTCCGAAAAGATGGAACAAATATGTTCCGTCGCAAATTCTTGCATTAATTTTATGCACGTTTATTTCTATAAAAATGGGATTAAACGTAGATAAAATTTCACAAATTTCGATTTCTTTTCCAAAACTTGCACTCCCGACAATAACATTGCACGATACAATCACCTATTTTGATTACGGAATTACACTCGCAATCATCTTAACCTCCGAAACCTTGTTAACAGGACTGGTTTGCAATTCTATTACAAAAACACAAATATCCCCAAGACTTCTTGTCGCATCACAAGGACTCGGAAATGCTCTTTGCGGCTTGACAGGCTCTCTACCAGGGGCTGCAGCCACAATGAGAACTGTTGCTGCACTCAAAACAGGTGCAAGCACAAAAATCGCAGCACTTACAAGCTCCATTGTATTATTTATACTATTATACAAATTTTCAGGATTTGTAGCAGAAATTCCGCTTTGCGTACTTGCAGCAATTTTAATAAAAATCGGTTCGGACATTATTGATACAAAGCTGTTAAAAGTCATAAAAATAGCACCAAAAGAGGATAAATACGTACTTTTAGTAGTGTTTATACTTACGGTTTTTTACAACCTGATAGTTGCGGTCGGAGCGGGCATAACCCTTGCGGCACTGCTTTATGCTAAAAAAGTTGCAGATAATGCAAAAGTTGTCCACAAAAAAGTTCAAGACAAAGACATCCGAAAACATGAAAAAGCTCTGGAAATAAATTCACATCATAAATTACGTATCGTTCACATATCAGGACAATTTTTCTTCGGTTCTGCAACCCAACTTATCTCTCAATTTGACGAATTACTGGGAACTAAATACCTGATACTCAGCTATGATTCTTCCGAATTACTAGACATTTCAGCAATATTCGCCTTTGAAGATATTATCGCGAGATTAAAATCTCAACACATAACAATTCTTTTAGTCATAAACAATTCAGATATTCTAAACCAACTAAAGAAACACAAAATTACAGATGAAATAGATGAAGAATTTATTTTTTATTCCGAATTGGAAGCAATAAACAAGGCAAAGAAATTGATAAAGAAATAAAATCGAAGCTGACGGGTTGAAAATCAACCCGCCAGCTAAACTTAACGATTATCCTTTATTAAAAACGATTTCATCATCTTTTACGTCAATGATAAGTTTGTCACCTCTCAAGAATTTTTGAGCAAGAATTTGCTTAGAAAGAGGATTTTCAACCATTTGACGAATTACACGTTTAAGCGGTCTTGCACCGTAAACAGGATTAAATCCTCGAGTTGCAAGGAGTTCCTTTGCATCGTCCGTAATCTCAACGGTAATTTCTTGTTCTTTCAGTAATCTTCTCAAATATTCCATTTGAATATCGACAATATTTGACAACTGTTCAAGAGTAAGAGCTTTGAAGAAGATTGTTTCATCAATTCTGTTAAGAAATTCCGGTTTGAATTTACTTCTCAAAATCTCCATAACCTTGTCTTTAGTAGCTTCAAAGTTTACTGTTTCTCCGATAGATTTGAGAGAATCCTCAAGAATTATGTCGGAACCGATATTTGAAGTCATAATAATCAACGTATTTTTGAAATCAATCGTTCTTCCCTTTGAATCAGTCAAACGTCCATCGTCAAAGATTTGAAGCATAATATTGAAGACATCAGGATGAGCCTTTTCTATTTCATCAAACAAGACAACCGAATAAGGTTTTCTTCTGACAGCTTCTGTTAATTGACCGCCTTCATCATAACCGACATATCCCGGAGGAGCACCAACCAATCTTGAAACATTGTGTTTCTCCATATATTCAGACATATCAATTCTGATAAGAGCGTCTTCATCATTGAACATAAATTCCGCTAAAGATTTTGCAAGCTCGGTTTTACCAACACCCGTAGGTCCTAGGAATAAGAAAGTGCCTATCGGACGTTTCGGATCTTTCAAGCCTGAACGAGCTCGACGAATTGCATCGGAAACCCTTTCAACAGCCTCATCTTGACCGACAAGACGTTTGTGCAAAATATCTTCCATATTCAACAACTTTTGAGTTTCACTCTCAACAAGTTTATTTACAGGAACGCCAGTCCACTTACTAACAACTTGAGCAATATCATCTTCATCAATTTGTTCTTTAAGTAATCTGTTTGAAGATTTTTCCTGAGTTTGACAAGCTTTCAACTGTTTTTCAAGCTCAAGCAACTTGCCATACTTCAATTCAGCAGCAGTTTGAAGATCAGTATTTCGCTCAGCTTCTTCAATTTTTCTTTTAACTTGTTCAATTTCTTCTTTGATACCGGCTTCGCCAACAATGGATGCCTTTTCTGCCTCCCATTGAACCTTCAATTTAGAAATTTTACCTTCCAAATCTTGAATTTGTTTAGTCAAGTTTTCTGTTTTAGCTTTTGCCTCGTCGCTATCTTCTTTTTTCAATGCTTCACGTTCAATCTCAAATTGAATTTTTTGACGCATCATCGTATCAATTTCTTCTGGCATTGAATCAATTTCAATTCTCAAAGAAGATGCCGCCTCATCAATCAAATCTATCGCCTTGTCTGGTAAAAATCTATCTGTAATATACCTGTCAGAAAGCTTTGCCGCAGCAATCAATGCACTATCTAAAATACGAATTCCGTGGTGAACTTCATATTTTTCCTTCAAGCCTCTAAGGATTGAGATCGTATCCTCAACAGACGGCTCTCCAACCATTACAGGCTGAAAACGACGTTCTAAAGCAGGGTCTTTTTCGATATATTTTCTGTATTCGTTAATTGTTGTCGCACCGATTGTTCTCAAAACTCCTCTTGCGAGCATAGGTTTTAACAGGTTACCGGCATCCATTGAGCCTTCCGTAGCACCGGCACCGACAACAGTATGCAATTCATCGATGAACATAACGATTTGACCGTCCGCATCTTCAACTTCTTTTAATACGGCTTTCAATCGTTCTTCAAATTCACCTCTGAATTTAGCACCGGCAACCAATGCCCCCATATCAAGAGATACTAGCTTAACATCTTTAAGA
>ONYB01000030.1 GCA_900321895.1 uncultured Brachyspira sp. | reverse complement strand
CACCGCAATCGCAATACCCCATGTCAAAAACCGATGTCGCCATTTGTGGGACATTTTCTCCAGCTTCATCGCATTAACAACAGCATTATCAAAAGAAAGACTGATTTCTAAAACCCCGAGGACAACAGCGATAAAAACACACGCAAGCCCTGTTCCCGAGTGAACATGTTCACCCCACAAATATGCCGCAACCAGCCCGACTGCCGTAATAATATACGATCCAAGAAAATATTCCAACATTTAATGCTCTCCCTTTTGTTTACATTACTTAATAATATACAATAAATCGCTGTATTTTGCAAGGATAAAGGGGAAACGAAACGGGCGGCATTGAAAATGCCGCCCGTTTCGTTTTAAAAAACTTATTTCCCTGCTTTGTATTTGCTGATTTCTTCAAAGTAGTGTTCAAGTGCGATGTAACCCTTGTAAATTTCGTTTGAAATATTTACATAACTGTTTGATTCAATAAACTTCAACTCTCGAGTACGGATTTCCATTATGGTATCGGCATCTTTCTTAAGTTGTTCATTGTCTGATGCTGACCACTTTTGGAGTAACCTCAATTCTTCATACATCTGTTTTACGGTAGTGTATTCAAGAGTATTAAAATCGTATTTTGCCAACAATGCTTTCTCAGTATTGGTAATTCTACTCTGTACCGCCTGAAATTTAAAAATTCGTTTTACGATAATGTAATTATCGGCGAGTTTTTTATGAGAATACGGAATAAAGTTCTTTGCCAAAAGTGCAGCAAACGAACGTGAGGTAAAAGCCTCATCATTATGGGAAAAAGCACTTTTCGATGTCAAATCAAAATCTGATTTCTTCGCAACTATTTCTTCTATCATCTTACCCGTAACCTCCGTTGAGTTAATAATAAAATAAGGAAACTCGATTGTCATGTGTTAAAGGCAAATTTTTAACATTCTGTAATTTTTCAATATTTCATCTTTTTAGAGGATTAATTTACACACTCAATAATTTATCCTATAAACAGGAAAACTACTTATTGCACTTTGAAATCGTAAAATCTTTCCCAAAAAGGCATGGCGGGCATGCTCTTTAATAGCGAATATTACAAATTGTAAACTTATTTTTAAGTTATGTTAATTAGGCTGAAAACATGTAATCATCATGGTTTTGCGGAAATATGATACGGCGAAATTTCAAATAAAATAAAATAGTTGTCCACACTCGAGAATAAGAGTACAATTAAAACATACTCAATCCAAAGAGTGATTTTCTTGTAGAGGTAAGATTATTATGTTCAATACAGTTACGGAAAATCTTTCACAGATACAGGAAGATATCGTACCTTATAAACCAAATATTATTGCAATTACAAAATACTTTGATGTTGATGCAATTATTGCCGCGTACGAAGCGGGGTTGAGAAACTTTGGCGAATCAAGAGTATTAGAGGCGATTGATAAAATTAACCGATTACCTGAAGAAATAAAGAAAAATTCAACTTTTCATTTTATAGGACATCTTCAAGGAAACAAAGCGAAAAAGGCTGTTAAATATTTCGATTATATACATTCTGTTGACTCTTTTAAACTGGCAAGCACAATTTCTCAAGAAGCAAAAGAAGAAAATAAAGTTCAAAAAATTTTTCTCCAGCTCAATATTGCGGAAGAGGTTCAAAAATTCGGGTATTCAAAATCCGATTTGGTTGAAGAATTTCCAAAAATTCAAGGACTCAGCAACATCAAGATTGTAGGGTTAATGAGCATGGCTCCGTTAGGAGCTGAAGAAAATGAGTTAAGGCAGCTGTTTACGGATGTTGCCAAGACGAAATCGGAGCTTGAAAAAATATATAATTGCAAATTAGACGAGTTATCCATGGGTATGAGTCAAGACTACAAAATTGCGGCACAATGCGGTGCGACAATGCTTAGGATTGGCAGAAAATTGTTTAGATAGTAAGAGATAAATAAAGATAACGGAGGGAAAACGGTGGCAGCAGTAGCAGACAAAATTAAATCAGTAGTAGATTTCTTAGTAAAAGGTTTTGAACCTAGAGAATCATTTGAGGACTTGGCAGATGAAATGAACGAAGAAGTTTACGAAGTTCAAGACAATCTTGCAGTAGATCCTGCATATACATATCAACCAAAAGAAGACAAAACAAGTGAATTGAAGGTTATCAATCACCCTAACTACAGAGGTTATGAAGTAATGGTTATGGAACCTCGTTCATTTGATGATGCTGCTCAAATCGTTCAACACTTAAAAGATAGAAAAACACTCGTTTTAAACCTTCACTTGTTAGATAAAGAACAATCACAAAGAACTATTGATTTTGTTTGCGGAGCTGCACACGCACTCAACGGCAAACCACAAAAAGTAGGGGATTTGGTATTCGTATTCACTCCGAGCAACGTAACATTGTCAGTAGATATGAAACCAAACACAAACAAATTTAACGACTCATTGTGGGGAGCACCTCTACAATAGGTCTATTCGAAATGAGAAGATAGAGATAGTTGTATAAAGACGGCATTTGCCGTCTTTTTTTTAACACTTGCGGAGATTTAAAAAATACGGTATAATGAGAAAGTAAATAAGTAAATAAGTTAATAAGTGAATAAGTTCAAAACAGGTGCGTTGCACCAAAGTTGTTAATGAGCGAAGCGAACGAAACCTCTTACTAACTTACTAACGAGCCCGAGCAGGGCGAACTAACTTACTAACGTAGAGAAGAATGGAGGAATTAATGAACGAGAACGAAAAGTGCCTGAAATCCAGTCATAGTGCGAATTTCGGGGGGGGGGGGCAACTTTCTAAGCCCT
>ONYB01000128.1 GCA_900321895.1 uncultured Brachyspira sp. | reverse complement strand
GGCATTGGGCGTAATTTATATAGCGATATTGAATGTTGCGGACAGCGTAACCCTGCAAGTATGGGGACCTACGGTAGACACGGTTGCACAGGTAGTAAACCATGCAACGAAAAACGTCAATATTGCCTTGTTTACTTTTGTCGTTTTCGGAATAGGAATGTTTGTCGGCTTGGCATTGTTCACCCCGTTTTATTATGCACAAGAGGACAAATTGAGAGCATATAAAAGAGAATTGGAAAGAAGTTCTGTAAAAACAGATTCCAGTTCCTCACAAGTGCAAGTTTTGCAGGCAAAAATTCAGGTTTTGGAAAGAGCATTAAAAGAGGCTTTGGAAAAGTAAGCAGGGGCTGTGAATATGGTAGTGGAAACGAAGTATTCTTAGTAAGAATTTTACGTAAAACAAATAAGATTACAAATTTGGCAATCGGAAAAAATAAAATTCAGAGAAAGAATAAGAACGGGCGGCACTTTGAAAAAGTGCCGCCCGTTGGATATTAATGAAAAATTATTCGTTTTCTTTAGCTTCTTTTTGCTGATTAATTATGTTTTGTAATTTTTCTTTCAATTCTTCGCCTTTTTGTTGCATTTCTGACACAACATCGTCGGCTTTGTCTTGAATTTCTTTTACTGTTTCTTCAGCACGTCTTGAAACGTCTTTGGCTGTTTCTGCGATTTTTGCTCTTGTTTCTTCGCCTGATTTAGGGGCAAGCAAAATCCCTGCGATTGCACCGATTGCACCGCCTACCAAAAAGCCTGTTAAAAATTTAGTTCCTGACATAGTTATACGCTCCTTTACATTTCATATTGTTGAATATTTTTTGCAAAATTAAATTCCCCGAAAAGGTTATTTTCTAAACAAACCCAAAACGGTAGTAAAACCTTTTAAAATTCCGCCGATTATAGAATCCGAAAGATTTTTTGTTTTATTAAGTGTGCTGCCTACGGCAGATTTCAAACTGTCAACACTTTGATCCGTACTTTTTATTATTGAATTTACGGAATGCAATGTCTCTTTTAATTCATTAATTGTCGGTTTTAATTCGGTATTAACAATTTTTGTTGTAATATTAAGGTTTTTTGTCAACTTGATGAGATCATACAAAAATTTTGTTAAAAACCCGCCAATTACTATCAAAAATACAGCAGTAACCCAGTATAAAAAAGTTAAACTCTGATTAAGTGCCACTTTCGATAACATTTCCATAGATTATGTTCCTTTTTATTTCTCTAGTAATCAAAATCATTTTCTGCTGATTCAAGTTCTTTTGCTTTCAGCATTTTATTTGATTTTACCATATTGTTAATTTTTCTGAATTGTCTTTCTAGCTTATATTTCATTAAATCAACATTTTCCATAGCTTGTTTTTTTGCTTCTTTAATTTCCGGAGCATGTTTTCCGTAAAAATCACAAGCTGCATCTTTAATTTGTTTTCTGGATTCTTCACCCGATTTCGGAGCATAAAGAACACCTGCAACAATACCTGTCACAACGCCTGCAATAAGCCCCATTCCGAACATAAACGCTTTATTGTTACTCATAATCAACCTCGTCTTTCATTTTGTGAGTTCAATATAACATATTTTTCAAAGAATTACAATACCATTATGCTAAAAACCTTTTGAGCAGGGCTTTTGAAGCAGTTATTATCCCTCTGCATTTTTTTGAATTACAAAAAGACATTTCCAACATAAACAGTAATGCATAAATGATTATTGTTTTGGTAACTTTTAAAAGATACTCTTCACGTTTCCGTTTGACGTATCCCAAAACCCAATCAATGCCTTTTTCAACATACACAACACTGTTTTTTAAAGTTGCAAAACTTTTTAAGATTTTTTCACGAGATTTTACAACCCGCCCGTTAAGCCTCAAAACGGCTCTATCGGCTTTTACGATCAGACTGATTATAAAAGCCGTGACTATTAATTCTGCTATAAAAATTATTGCGATAAAGAAATACATTTTTATTTTCTTTGCTTTTGTATTATCATTTGAAGTATAGGATATAAAAGGGATAATTGGAATACGTCCAAAGGACTATTTATGCTAAAAAAAATAAAATTTTACTCATCGCTATTGTTGGCAAGAGCCGCATATACAGGAATAAAGCTTTGCTCAAAGAGTTCCGGCACCTCTTTTGCGGGAAAACTCGTTTTAAAATTCAATCCGGATTTTTTAAAAAGTTGCGGACAATATATTAAAAACGAAATGATTACAGTAACCGGAACAAACGGAAAAACAACAACTTCCGGAATAATTTCGCATATTATTGAAACCGCAGAACACTCAGTCATTCACAACCTGAAAGGTGCAAACATGCTGACCGGAGTCGCAAATGTTTTTGCTCTAAACCTCAAACCTTTTGAAAAGTTCGATTACGCCGTGATTGAGTCTGATGAGGCATATTTGACAAAACTTTATGACAGTATAAATTTCGATTATTTAGTTGTAACCAACTTATTTCGAGATCAATTAGACAGATACGGAGAACTTGAAACCACCGCAAATTTAATCAAAAATGCTATTGATAAAAACTCAAACCTAAAACTTGTCCTAAACGCAGACGATCCGCTTGTCGCTTCATTTGACAGAACAAAATATGCCGTCTATTACGGGTTTGAAAGTGTTGAATATGATTGCAGTTATCAGCATGAGTCGAACGCTCCTGCCGAAACTTTTAACTGCATGTGCGGTGAGCCTTTAAAATATGAAAAAAGATTTTTTGCACAAGAGGGGCATTATTACTGCGAAAAATGTGGTTACAAACGTCATGAGTGTGACTATTCGTCAGTGGCAAAAGTTTTCAATGACCATTCGGAGTTGAAGGTTACCCATAAAGGTGAAACCTACGATTTTACAGTAAACCTTGCAGGACTTTATAATGCTTACAATGCTCTTGCTGCAATCGCTTTGGCTTTAGAATTAGGAATTTCACCGATTGTTATTCAAAGTGCACTAAATTCCTTTAAATCGATTTTTGGAAGAACTGAAAAACGCACGATACAAGGGCATGACACGGTAATTCAGCTCATCAAAAATCCGACTGGGGCAAGCGAGGTTTTGAAAACCGTCGATTTAAAATCAAATATAGTGATTGCAATAAACGATAATTACGCTGATGGCAGAGATGTTTCATGGCTTTGGGACAGTGATTTTGAACAACTGAAAGATTGCAAAAAAACAATTATAACATCAGGTATTCGAGCAAACGATATGGCGTTAAGGCTAAAATATGCAGGTATTCCTCTCGAAAAAATAAAGATAGAACCTTCTATCAAATCTGCGATTGAATTTGCCGTAAACTCAGCCGAAGAAGGCGACAATCTGACTATTTTGCCTTCGTATACGGCTTTATTAGAAATTAACAAGATTAAATTATAGAAAAGAGGTATAAAAATGCTTTTAGGAGTAAATATTGACCATGTAGCAACATTAAGAAACGCAAGAGGCGGAGTTGAACCCTCTCCGATTTTAGCCGCAGACTTTTGCGAAAAAAGTGGAGCAACATCAATTACCACGCACTTAAGGGAAGATCGTCGCCACATAAAAGATGAGGATGTTTACACGCTTATCAAAGCAATTAAAACGAAATTAAACCTTGAAATGGCAATGGCTGACGATATCCAAAAAATTGCACTTAAGGTCAAACCGTACTCAATTTGCCTTGTACCTGAAAAAAGGATGGAAGTCACGACAGAAGGCGGGCTTGACGTTGCGGGGCAATTAGAAAAAGTTACCGAATTTATCAAACCGCTCCTTGATGGAGGTATTGTTGTAAGCCTTTTTATTGATCCGACAAAAGAACAAGTAGAAGCATCCGCAAAAACAGGAGCAACTTTTATTGAAATGCATACCGGAGCATACTCTGAAGCCTTTGGAACT
>ONYB01000094.1 GCA_900321895.1 uncultured Brachyspira sp. | reverse complement strand
TGTCGACGGCGGGACTTGAACCCGCACGGGTTTCCCCACACGCCCCTCAAACGTGCACGTATACCGATTCCGTCACGTCGACATAAATTTCGTCAACTGCTTGACCGATTTCATCAGCTTTGCTGTTAACATAATTATCCTACCACAAACATTTTTATTTTAAAAGCATAAATTTTGTTTTTGCTATAAATTGTTTTACTTTTAAGGTTTTATAACTGTCTTCAACGTTTGGTTTAAAGTATTTCCACCAGCCTTTCGGGTAGGTTTCTTTCAAATGGGCAAGCATTTTTATATACTCTTTGTAATACGTAGGCTTTAACGCTGTGTCGAATTTTCCAAGCCATGATGTCGCTTTTGAAAAATACTTATTGATAAAAATCGTGTCGTATTCGTCGATTTTACCCATTTTTATCAGCAAATCTTCTATTCCCTGCAATACAAACACCGGTGAAAAATGTTTTTTCTTGCGTACTGTCATTGCTGAATTTTTGCGGTTTTTTCTATAGCAATAAAGGCATTTGTCAAGTACCCCAATTCTTTCTGCCGTAATCATTGAGTGGAAGAACGGCAACTGATCCTGTCCCACAGTTATTGCCTGAAATTTAATGTTATTTTTTTGCAAAAATTCTCTTTTGTACAATTTTGTCCAACAAGTTGACGGAAATTTAAAAATGTCATACTTCACGTCTTTTGCCGAAAATACGCAGTTCAAATATTTGTGCGGAATTAACTTTAAGCTATACCCGCCACGAGTTTTGTGAACATTGTTTTTGTCGTCCACATAACACGAATATCCGCCAAAAATCAGCATGTCTAAATTATCCCATGCCGCTTTTTTGTACATCTCTTCCAGAACTTTGTCGTTATCGAGCCAGTCATCACTGTCAATAAAATAAACATATTCACCGTTTGCAAGCTTTAGTGCAGTATTTCTTGCAATGCCCGAACCTTCGTTTTTCTTATTTATAACAATAATTCGTCTGTCTTTTTCCGCATAGCGGTTAAGAATTTCAAGCGAATTGTCGGTCGAACCGTCGTTTACACAAATAATTTCAATATCGTACAAACTCTGATTTTGAATTGATTGTAAACACTCTCCAACATATTCTGCCACATTGTAAACAGGCATGATAACGGATATTTTAGCCATTAAGTTCCCTCCGAGAGAATTGTAACATAAATATATATTTTTTGCATAATTCTCAAAATCTTTTCCTACCGCTACTACCTGCCGATTTCAACCGCTTTCAGTGCCATTGATTTTGCAATATTCACAACCGCAAGGTTTGCCTCATAAGCTCTCTGTGCAAGGATTGCATCTGCCATTTCAACCATCGGATTAACGTTTGAAGCCCTGATGTAGCCGTCAGCGTCAGCGTCGGGATGTCCAGGTTTATAAATTTTTTCTCCCAATGTAGGATCTTCAACACATCCGTTGAAAACAACTCCACCCTGCAAATATGGTAAAGTCCCAACCCCGAAAACATCCTCTTTCATTTCGTTCATCAAACCGTGAAACGAAACATCCTCTGTTGCATTCAAAACAGGAATACGTCTTACGTAATTCGGCGTATCTACGTTTGCAATGTTTTTTGAGTGAACATCAAGTCTTAAACCGTGAGTTCTGAGAGCTCTGCCACCTATATTTATTGATTCCATTATGCCCATAATACGGCTCCTGTTCTTTTTGTTTTTGTCTTAATCATTACTTACCTACGTTAATTACGGTTTTCATTTGCGTAATTATATTTGACATTCTTCTTGTTGCCATTGTGTAAAGAAGTGCATTATTTTGAATTTCCAACAATTCTTTATCCGGACGAATTTCTTCTCCTGATTTTGTTTCAATAATTGCGGAAGGTCCGAGCCTTTGTGAAAGTTTTGTTTCCAGCGGGCTGTCCATTGAGCCGAGATATTCCTGAAAATCAATATCACGTCTTACATATCCGGGAGTGTGTATGTTAGCGAGGTTTGAACCCAACGCAACTTGACGTTGAGATATCAAATCCATCATTAATTCAACTTTTCCGATACTGGAGTTTGGTGTAAACATTTTTATCCTTTCACAAAATTATTATTCTCTGATATTAATACCTTTGTTATACATATCATCGACAACTTTCATCATCCTTGTACTCGCAAGCATTGAGGCATTAATTCTCAACATATCACCGACAGCGGCGTACATATCGACGTTTGAATTCTCCAAATTATTTTGCTTAAAGCACGTATGATTTTTTACGAGCATTGCTTCGCCCGACTCGTCTGTCGGAATTAATTTATTCATATCAGTTTGTTCCAATCCTTCGGGACAGTCAAACCTGACGAGCGGAATGTTTCCGATTTTTTTGGGCGGAGCGTCTTTTGCGTCATAAGCAACGACATCCCCGTTCGGTTTAATCTGAAATTTGTAGCAATTTGACGGAATTTTTATCCCGTTGCCGACAATCCAGTCGTCGTTTGTCATAAGATAACCGTCTTTGCCTTGTTTAAACGAACCGTCCCTTGTGTAGGCAACTTCACCGTTTTTAGAAAATACCGGAATAAAACCTGCACCGTCAATCGCAACGTCAAAAGGGTTGCTGGTTACACGAATAGAACCTTGTTCATAATTCGTCCTGACCGCACCGGTAAGGTATCCGTCCGCTTGCAACATTTGTTCAAACCGAATACCCTTGTAGCCGATGGTGTTGCAGTTTGCCAAATCATTTGCGATATAGCCGAGTCTTTCCCATTGGTTAGTTACGTTATTTGTACTTCTTCTGATTATTCCTTGTAAATTCTGCATAATTCTATTCCTCTAATTATGATGCTGAACCCAACTGCGAAATAACTTTTTGCAAGTTTTGGTTCTGTATCATGAACACCTGTCTGTTTGCCTCAAAGGCTCTGATAACCGGCATCATTGACAAAAATTCGTTTTGCAAAGATACGTTTGAATATTCGTTGTAACCCTGCTTAACCTTCGGTTCCATAACTACCATGCCGTTAGCGTCAACAACGCCTATAGTTGCAACAGCTTCAAGTTTTTTTGTTTTGTCGTTAAACACGCTCAAAAGTCCGCTGTCATCAACTTTTATTTTTTTTAAATCGTCAGGTACGAACGGCAACTGTATTGGCATTCCTGCGTTTGACAAAACTTGATGATCTTCTTGAGTCAACAAATTACCTTCTCTATCAAGCTTAAACCTACCGTCACGGGTGAGTTTAACCCCGTTTTCGCTTTGAGTTTGGAAATAACCTTTTGTTGCAATCGCGAAATCCAGTGGCTTTTCTGACATCATGATACGTCCGACTTTGTCATCAACAGTTTGCGAAAGCCCGTCAACCCCAAGGTATTCCGTGAATGACGAAACAATCGGTTCTTGTCTTTGGTAGCCGATTTTGTCAAACCCGATTATATTTTGGTTTGTCATTGACACAAGCTCACTTTGAACCTGCATTGCTCTCAGCGAGGTTTTAATTCCGCTTTCCAAATATGAAACTCTACCGTTTATTATCATGATTTTCTACCTCATTAATCATATATATAGTCGGTCATTATTCATGATGAATGAATTTTTAAAATAAAAATCGTCTATATGTATGACTTTGCTATTTTTTTTAATGATTATTTGCAGAAAGTCAATTTGTAATTTAATCAAAAGTGTGATAAAATTCACCTGTACAAGGAGAGAGAAACAGTGAGTAAAGTTTTTAATTTGACGAATAATATAGAAGTTTTTTACAAAAGAAACGAGAACACGCCGAGAATTGCGTTGTGTTTCAATTTTTCGATTAACGAAAAAGAAAGAACCGACGGCGTTTATGCTCTAATGGCAAGATTATTTATGCAGGGCACAAAGACAAGAACCTCCGAACAGTTGGCAAATGAGTTGGACGAATACGCTATTGAGTTCTCAGTCGAATTAAAACAGGATTACATAAGATTTCGTTTTGTATGCTTGAACGAGGATTTTTCAAAAGCAATCGAATTGATGACAGATATAATTAAAAATTCTACTTTTGAAGAATTTGACAAAGAATTAGAAAAAATGAAGGGTGAAATTATTGCTGAACTTGATTCTCCTCGAGCAAAGGTTTCTGACGCATATTACAGAAACATGTTCAAAGACCACCCTTACGGCTCGACTTATACAAAAATCCTTGAAAACGTTGACAAAATCACAAAGGAAGATGTTCTTGAGGCATACAAAAAATTTATGTCAAACAGCAGAAAAGTTATCGCTGTTGTTGGCGAACTTTCAGAAAGCGACGTTAAAACCAAACTTGAAAAGGCTTTTGGCGATATTGTGAACGATAAAAACGAAACTTCACTTTTGCCTGTTCGTCCGCTTGAAAAAGAAGACGTTGCAGAAATTATTAAGCCTGACGCAAATCAGGCACATATTTTGAAAGGTTGGATTGTTCCTTCTTATAATAGCGAGGATTATGCACCGCTTTTGCTTCTGAACATAATTCTCGGGGCGTCAGGGCTTTCGTCAAGATTGTTCTTGGAGTTGCGTGACAAAAAAGGGCTTGCTTACGTTGTCAGAAGTTCTTATGAAGCACAGGCACTCGGCGGAAATTTCTCAATTTATATTGCGACAGAACCTAAAAATATTGAGGTTTCAATGGCAGGGTTCAAAGAGGAAATCGACAAAATTAAGACAAATCTTGTTGGCGAAGAAGAGCTTGAAAACGCTAAAAACAACCTTATCGGTAAATGGGCATTCACCCAAGAAACGAACACTCAACAAGCTTGTCTTGCGGCACATTACGGGGTGCTCAATATGGGCTTTGATTTTAACCAAAAGACAAAAGAGAAGATTAAACACGTCACGGCTGAACAAATTCTTGACTGTGCAAAGAGAAATTTCACCGACAAGTCTATGGTTGCCGTTCTAAAGCCTTAACCTTGTCGACTAATAGTTTGAGATAATAATTTCACGGATAATATTTCAGAGTTTGAGGTGATACTTTGAGATATTTCCTGATATTATTTGCCATAATTGTCTTGCATATTGCGTGTTTTGCCGTGTGCGAACCTCAAACCTGCAATCTTCACTCGACATTTAACCCTGATTTAATCCAAATGGAGAATATGTTCCGGCATGAGTTTTCGGATACGACAGCGAGAGTTGCTTATACAAAAGTTCCGAGGGGGCTGATTGTGAGCATTGCAGATGAAGATATTTTTTGCAAAAATTCTATTCAGATAAAGCCTTCGGGTTATGGAATTTTAAACAGGGTTGCGTTGGTGTTAGAAAAATTTACTAACAGGTGCGTAATAGAGGTGCATTCGGAAACGAATTTTTGCCCGAATTCTTTGTATAAGGAGGACTGGGAAATCGCCATTCCACGAGCAAACAGAATTGCGGAATATCTTGTGCGGTGCGGAAAGATTTCGCCTTATAGAATTTTCCCGCTGGGTTACGGAAACATAATGCCTTATCGAGAAAATGTCTCCCGCAAAGGCTTTTGTGACGACCGTGTGGATTTCGTAATTATAGATTATGAGCAGAGAAGGTGAGGGGTTGGATAGAATATTAACTTTTGATAAAATCCTTCAAATTCAGGATTGAGAAATCTTGAAAAATACGGTATAATGAGAAAGTAAATAAGTGACGAAGTAAATAAGTAAATAAGTTCAGAACAGGCACTTTGTGCCAAAGCTATTAATGAGCGAAGC
>ONYB01000143.1 GCA_900321895.1 uncultured Brachyspira sp. | reverse complement strand
TCTTTAACGATGGTATTACATTTACATTTGCAAAAACAGAAGCTACTTGTACGAAAACAAAACCTTGTAAAGGTGCTATCGATATCAACGGTTCAAAGAATCCTAACAAAGTTGTTGCTTGTGATGGTCCTTCAGGTGAATGTAAAGTTACAAACCCAACCGATATTTATCCGGTTATTATGTACGATCAATCTGTATTGCCTAACTCAAAAGCTGCAAGAGCAGTTCTTTACGGTGGCAAATAATCGATTGATTAAATCGAAACTTTCAAAAAAGCTGAACGCAAGTTCAGCTTTTTTGTTATGTGTAGGAAATTTAAAAACAACGAATTAAAGAATGTTTTCAAACTTGTCGTTCAAAAAATATCTGCGTTTTTTCCCTTCCCCTTCATAATTAAGAAATCCAGACGCAACCCATTCTGAAACCAATAGCCGAGCGGTTCTTGGCGAAAATTTGAAGAAGGTCGCTATGTCTTTTGCCGTTACATATTTTTGTTTTTCAAATAAATTTAAAACTTGTCTTTGTTTGGTGTTAAGTTCTCTTAAAATTCTTGTTTCATCTTTTGAATCTTGATTCTCTTCTGCTTTTTTATAAACGGATTTGAAAGCAATAGTCATTCCGTTTACAAAATATTCAATCCATTTTGTAATATCAGCCTCAGCTCTTCCGAGGTAGTAGTTGTGAGAAGTTCCTATTGTTATTGCATTATAGTAACCTTGCAAATCTTTTGCATAATATTCTTCTAGTGAGTAGATGCCTTTCAGGTCATATCCGCTTTTATGTAAAGCCAAAGTCGTTAAAAGTCTAGCTGTTCTGCCATTACCGTCAAAATACGGGTGAATAGTTACGAACTGATAGTGAATAATTCCCGCTTTAATCGGAATAGGAATTTCTTCCGTTAAATTTATCCATTCAACAAGTTCTTTCATCAAGGTCGGTACATCATCGGCTTCGGGTGGCATATATACGATATTGCCTGAAAGGGAATCTGTAATTACATTTTGTCCCAGTCTGTACTCGGTTGGATTTACTTTAATGCTTCCGCCACCTTCAACGAGTGCATGAATTTGTTTTATCTGTTTTTCTGTTATTGGAGCTTTTTCTTTAGACAATTCCTCAATGTAATCCAAAGCTACATAATAGCCTCGGATTTCTTTTTCATCACGAATTCTGCCTGTGTTTGATATTACCTTGTTTGGTCTTTTTAAAATATTAAAGACATCTTCCTGAGAAAGTCTGTTTCCTTCGATTTGTGTGGAATAGTGAATAGTTGTAATTTTAGCCGTTTCTCTCAGCGAATTGAGTAGTTTAGGATTAATTGGCAATCCTTTAATACCTTCCTTTATTCGTTCAATTTCGACAAGGTTATTTGCCATAGTATTCGTTATAGTATAATTAGGTTCAAATTTTGCCACAATCTTGCCACCTTTTTGCCACAATCTTGCCACTATTTTGCCACATTCTTGCCACATTGTCAATGGCTTTTGCAAAACAAAACGGGCGACAACGAAGTTGCCGCCCGTTTAAACAAATATCAATACCAATCAAGAACTATGCTTTTTTGATATCTTTTACGCTCAATGCAATTCTGTGTTCTTGCGGTGTGAATTTTTTAATCAAAACTTCTACACTGTCGCCTACTTTGAATTCGTTGAACGGATTGATGTTTTCGTCAGACATTTCTGATACAGGAAGTAATGCTTCTACTCCAGGGAAAATGTTGATGAATGCACCAAAACCTGTAACTTTGTTTACTGTTCCGGTGATTATTTGACCTTCTTCAAAATGACCTTCGATTTGTTGCCATGGGTCTTCGCCCATTCTTTTCAACGACAAAGAAATTCTCTTCAATTCGTTATCAATTTTGATGATTTTAACTTCAACAGTTTCGCCCAAAGAAATTACGTCTGAAGGGTGTTTAATTCTCTGCCAAGAAATTTCAGAAATTGGAAGAAGTCCGTCTATTCCGTTGATGTCGATGAATGCACCAAAATCAGCAATTCTTACAACTTCGCCCTTAACAACTTGACCTTCTTCAAGAGTTGACAAGATGTTGTCAACAACTTGATCTCTTTGTTCTGCAACTGCAAGTCTTTGTGACAAGATGAGTTTGTTTTTCTTAGGGTCTGCTTCAAGAACTTTTACTTCGATTTTTGTATCAATTAAACCGTCAAATGGTGTTCCGGTTCTTAATTGTGATGAAGGAATGAAGCCTTTGAGGTCTGCAACGTCAACAAGAACTCCGCCTTTAACAACTGATACAACTTTTGCAAGGATTGTATCGCCTTGGATTTTTGCATCGTTAAGTTGAGCCCAAGCCTGAGCGAAAGCAAGTCTTTTGAGTGATAAAAGCATTCCATCTTCGTCGTTTTCTTCTTTCAAAACGTAGAATTCTTTTTCGTCGCCAACTTCAAGAGTTTCGTCTGACGGCAATTCTTTTTTAGGAAGGTATGCTTCTGTTTTAGCACCTTTTACGCTAACCAAATATCCGTCGTTGTCTTTCTTCATAACTGTACCTTCTACGATATCAGCTACTGAATATGATTTTGAAAAAGATTCGTTAAGCAATCTTTCAAATTCATCCATGTTTGTTTTTTCTAATGTTGCTGTCATTTTTTTATTTTTCCTTTCGTTTGATTTTTTTATTGATAATTTTCAAGTTTTTTGATAACTTTTTCGATAATGTTTTGCGGGGTTGACGCACCTGCCGTAATCCCGATTTTTTGAGCTTTTTCGATTAATTCTTTGTAGTTGTCGAGCTCGGTATCATTTTCGATGTGAATTGTTTTTGTGATGTCTTTCAAAATTTCTGCTAAGTGTGTTGTGTTTGCACTCTTTTTAGAACCCACAACAATTACCAGGTCGCTCTCTTTTGCAAGTTCTTTTGCTTCGCTTTGACGCATTGAGGTGCTTTGGCAAATAGTGTTTGCAATGTGAATTTCTTTGGCGATAGAGGTCAAATACTCGACGATTTTGTTCAGGGTCGTAATTCTTTGAGTTGTTTGAACCACGACTCCGACTTTTTTGTGCGATTTGATTTCTTTTTCAAAGTTTTTCAGTTGTTCAATTTCTGTCGCTACAACAACCTTGTCGCTCCAAAGTTTTGCGTTTGCCTTGATTGCTATAACTTCGGGGTGCTCTGATTTACCGACAATTACGACGTAGTAATCATTTTTGGCAAGTTCTATTGCTGTGTGTTGAACTTTTTTAACGTCGGGGCAGGTCAAGTCAACTGTCGTAAATCCTGCATTTTTAATCTTTTCAATAACTTCGGGACTTTCACCATGACTTCTTACCACGCAAATTCCTTCGCCATGTTCCGGAATTTCGGTGATAGTGTTTATCCCCAACGCTTCAAGCTCATTAATCACATCCGTATTGTGGATTAACTCTCCCAAAACGGAAACTTTTTTGTCAGGGTTTTCGGCTTTTAATTTTTTTACTGTTTCTACGGCTCTCTTTACCCCGTAGCAAAATCCTGCAAATTTAGCAAGTTTAATTTCTTTAGGCAATTTTAAATTGTGTTCTTTCTATAGACTCGCGGCGAACCGCTGTACTCTCATTAAAATATAAAAACCGTCGAAAATCAAGTCTTTAGTATACAAGGTCGTTAAGTTTGACCCCGAGGGCGTTTGCGATTTTCAGCATGGTTTCGATACTCGGGTTAACTTTTTCTGTTTCAATGTTGCAGATAAATTGCTGGCTTATTCCTGTCATTTCCGAGAGTTTTTCTTGCGAAAGTTTACTTTTTGCTCTCAGTTGTCGGAGGTTTGCTGCCATGTTCTTTTTTAAGTCTTTTATTTCCATAAAAATATTATAGTGCATTTGCATTTTATTTTTAATCATGTATAATTTAAATATTATCAACGATACATTATAAAAATTAAATAGGAGTTGTAAATTATGCAAAATAAAAGTTTGCGAACTGAGGTTTATGAGATTGAAGCGATTTTGGCAAAACAACAGTTTTTGTCAGAAATTATCAGAGATTTCGGAGAATATAATTCTGAAAATTCTGAAATTGCCGACAAGATGACCTATCTGGTGAAAATTCTTTTGAAAAGTCAAAAACATTTGCTTAATAGGTTTGAAAATTTCATCACCAGATTTCAAAGACAGTTTAAATAACGGCATTAAAAAAGACAGCACCTGCAAGTGCTGTCTTTTGGGTTTAAAATCTGTGCTTTTTAGTTGTTATCTCTTAATTTTGCAACGAGTTTTAATACTTCAATGTACAACCAAACGATTGTGACCGTCATGCCGAAAGCTCCGAACCATTCGTATTCTTTTGGCAAGAAGTTTTCGCTTCCTCTTTCGATAAAATCAAAATCTGAAATCAGGTTAAAAGATGCAATCGCAACAACGATTATGCTGAACCCTATGCCGATTGGACTTGAGGTGAATATTTGCGGAATGCTTCTGCCGAAGAAGGATGCAATAATTTGGATTAAATAAATTAATGCAACCGAGGCTGTAGCCGTAAAGATTACAGCTCTGAATTTTTCGGTGTTTTGGATTACTCGAAATCTGTACAAAACAAGCATTACGGCAGCACATGCAAATGTTCCGCCAACAGCCTGCATTACAATTCCTGAGTATTGATTTTCAAATAATGCGGAAATTCCGCCGACAAAAAGCCCCTCGCAAACTGCGTAAAGCGGTGCAAGTACCGGAATTCCCTTTCTTGCAAAGCAAATAATCATGGCAAGTATGAAGCCGATGATAGCTCCGATTGTACCGAGCATCATTGCCTTATCCATAAAACCTTGAAATACTAAGCTCCATGTGTAAATTGCCGGAACTATTACGAGTGCAAGCAGGATGAGTGACTTGTTGATTGCACCGTTGATTGTCATCGGTTCTCCGTCAAGAACTCGTTCCTGATTTACAAAATTTTCGTTTAATACGGGATTTGACATAATTACCCTCCTTCTTTATTCATGATATAATGCAATTATTATATCACAAATCGGTTACTTTTGCTACTCGGATAACAGGGCGTATGATTTTAGAAAATTTTATAAAGTTTATTAAATATTTTGGTGACGGAAAACGCTTGCAACTTGTTGGTTTTGTCGGTTTGGCAAGTATTGCGGGGTGTTTGGAATTCGTCGGAATTGCATTGATTTACCCGTTTATCCTGATGATAATTCGCCCCGAAACCGTGACGAATACCTCGCTCTATTTGAAATTTTCATCGCTAACGGGAATAACAGAACCTATTATAAATGCTCTGCTTATCGGGTTTATGGCTCTTGTTCTGTTCGTTTTGAAGAATGTTTATATGGTTTTGTTTATTCGCTTGCAGAGTAAATTTTTGTACAGTTGGCAACGCAGAATAGCTGGAAAATTTATGGAATATTTTCTTTTTGCCTCGTACAAGGATTTGTTGAAGGTTTCAAATTCCGACAAATATTATATCCTAAATTCGCTTTGCGGAAGTGCCCTTAATAGTTTTGTCATGCGAATTTTGATGTTGATGACGAATTCTTTTATTGTCACAATGGTGATTTTGTTAATTCTGGTAAAATTTCCGATTGCCGGTGTTACAACGATAACCTTTTCGCTCGTGACCATGCTTTTGCAAAATAAATTTCTCAAAAAGAAAACGCGTGGAATTAATGAAAAAATTCAACGTGAAACACAAAAACTTAACTCAATAAATTGTTCAAATGTTGAAAACGTCAAGGAAATCAAAATAATTAGTGCGGAAACCAAATTTTTTGACAATTATAATGAGGAGCAAAAACTGGTTTGCGGTTTGCAATCGGATGCAGATTTTTATGCAGGAATTCCTCCGTACGTGGTTGAAATTTTGATTGTGACTTCCTTGTTGATTTTGGGATCGTTTATTGCTTTTTCAAACTTGGAAAATCAATCGGCAATGGTTGCGTCGTTTGCCCTTGTTGTGGCGTCGATTTTCAGAATTGCACCGGCACTTAATCGTATTCAGACAGCTATTATCAATATCGGGATTGGCAGAAGTTACATAAAAAAACTTCTTGATTATTACGAAAAATTTGATATGGCAAATTTTGTGCCAAATAGAACGGTTTCAGAAATCCCGATGAGATTTAATAATAAAATAGAATTGAAAAATATAGACTTTTCTTATATAGAGAAAAAGCCGATATTAAAAGATGTATCTATTGAGATTAATAAAGGCGATTTTATCGGAATAATCGGACTTTCGGGTTCAGGAAAGACGACATTGGCGGATATATTAATGGGATTGTTACCTCAAAACGGTGGCGAAATTCTTGTGGATGGCGTGAAGTTGACCGAAAATAATTATTCAGCATTTAGAAACCTTATCGGCTATGTTCCGCAAGATGTAAAAATATTGGAAGCATCATTTAGAGAAAACATAGCCTGGGGAATTCCTATAGAAAAAATAGATGATGAAAAAGTTTGGCAAGCTATAAATGCGGCATGTTTAGCGGAATTTGTAGATCAATTTGCGGAGGGGATTTATGCAACCCCGTTTGTAGGAGCAAATGGAGCATCACAAGGGCAAAAACAGCGTATAGCTTTGGCAAGAGCTTTATATCGAAATCCTGAAATCTTGATTTTGGATGAGGCAACATCGTCGTTAGATGTAAAAGTAGAGCATGAAATAACGAGCATGCTAACTGACTTAAAGCAAGAAAAAACAATAATCGCAATCGCACATAGACTTTCGACCTTAAAAGAGTGTAATAAACTGGTATATATAAAGGACGGACGAGTAGTTGATATAGGAACATTTGGAGAATTATCCGCGAAATATGAGGATTTTAGTACATTATTAAAATTATCTTCAATAAATTAAAAAAAAGACTTTACAATTAAAATTTTTTATATTAAAATAAGGTTACGAGCTCGAAAGCGAGCGAGAACAATAATCAAAGAAATAATCCTCAGTAGCTCAATGGCGGAGCAACCGGCTGTTAACCGGTAGGCTGTTGGTTCGAGTCCAACCTGGGGAGTTTTTT
>ONYB01000125.1 GCA_900321895.1 uncultured Brachyspira sp. | reverse complement strand
TTTAAATCAAACAAAAACGTTCAGGCTGCAATTTATGGGCTAAAACCCGCAGGTTGCGGTCTTTTGGGGGCTGTAGGATTTCAAATTTTTAAAGACAATTTAAGTTTTGTCGGATTGATTTTGCTCGGAATTTTGTTTGCCTTCACTGTTAAACAAAAACGTGACCCGCTGTTTTATCTCAGTGTTGCCGGTGTTGCTGGGTTAGTTTTAGGACTTTGTAAAATTATTTAAAAAATATAGCAAAAATTTTTCTGCCAGAACTTTATATAAACAAAACCAGGAGAAAATTATGATAAACAACAATTACAGCCCGAATTTTACATCAACATTTATTCCGTACAAAGCTAAGTTACCGGTAACTGCAATTCCCGAAAAATTGTCACCTTTCTTTGAACTAAGAGGATTTGGAGGCAAAACTGCTAATGAAATCAGAAATTCAATCAAATTAAACGAAGCCGGTGTTAATATTGGCAAAAACGGTTTGACGATTGTCGGAAAAGACAGAGAAGCAGACGCATTTATCGCAAGACAGCTCAAAGATGTTCCGACCGCAAAATATACTCAAGATACTCCTGTCACAAAATTTGACGGCGAAGCGTTTGATATTATTGCGTAACAATCGATTTAATTAAAAGTCAGGCATTAACATCAGCCTGATTAAAAACAACTCGATATTGCAGTGCCTGCATAAGGTGCTGCAATTTTATATTCTCAGAAGTGTCCAAATCCGCAATAGTTCTGGCAAGTTTTAGTACACGGTCATATCTTCTGCCTGAAAGTTGATATTTTACGATTGCAGTTTTGAAAAGATTTTCACCGTCTTTATCAATTTTGCAATATTTCTTGACAAGTTTTGGGGTTAATTCAGAATTCGTTAAAATTCCATCATCTTTATATCGTTCCAACTGAATTTTACGAGCCTTTATCACTCGATTTCTTATCTCCAAAGAGGTTTCTTCTTTTATTGAATTATTTAAAAGTTCATCAGTTGTAAGCCTTGGAACTTCTACCTGCAAATCTATTCTATCTAAAAGCGGCCCCGAAAGCTTTGCAAGATAACGATTTATTTGAAATTCCGAACAGGTACAAGGCTTTTGTTTGTCACCTAAAAATCCACACGGACAAGGATTCATAGCTCCGAGTAATATAAATTTAGCCGGATATTTAATAGAATGTTTTGCACGAGAAATTACAATTTCGCTATCCTCCAGCGGTTGCCGCAAAACTTCAAGAACGTTTCTAGGAAATTCCACCATTTCATCCAAAAACAAAACTCCACGATGAGCTAAGGTAATTTCTCCGGGTTTAGGATTTGAGCCGCCACCGATAATTCCATTAGGGGATGCGGTATGGTGAACCGCACGGAACGGACGTTTTGTCATTAGCGGTTCGTCATTCGACAAAAGTCCTGAAATACTGTAGATTTTTGTAAGTTCAATCGCCTCCGAAATCGTAAGCGGTGGCAAAATCGACGCAAAACATTTCGCCATAAGGGTTTTGCCAGACCCCGGAGAACCCGACATAAGCATATTATGACCACCCGCAGCCGCAATTTCAAGAGCTTTTTTTGCTTTGTGCTGACCTTTTACATCTTTAAAATCATATAAAAATTCATCATCAAGTGAATTTTCGAGATAAGTTTTTACATCAATTTTTGTTTGCGGAAGCGGACTTTCAACAAAATGGTTTACTACCTCCGCCAAACACGACGCACCATAGACATTTATACCTTCGACGAGCCCTGCCTCTTTGGCATTTTCTTTAGGGACGATAATATTTTTTATCCCCGCCTTTTTCAAACCCAAAACAAGAGGCAAAACGCCCAACACGCTCCGTAGTGAGCCGTCAAGAGAGAGTTCGCCTACAAAAGCGTAATCTTTAATTTTTTCAGTGTCTAAAAGTTCTTCTTCAACAAGAATACCAATCGTAATCGGAAGGTCAAAATTTGTGCCTTCTTTTTTCAAATCCGCAGGTGCAAGATTTATAATAACTTTTTTGTTAGGAAAAGTGAAACCCGAATTTCGCACGGCTGAACGAATTTTGGCACGAGCCTCATTAATCGCCATATCGGGTAAGCCGACAATAATTATCGCAGGTGTAGAATTTATCACATCTGTTTCCACATCCACAATATAAGAATCAAGACCAATCACGGTCGCTGTCGTAACTTTATTTACCATACGCCCAGTTTACTATAATTCACAGGGAATGGCAAGAAAATTTTTAAGGGCAACAGGTAGCTAAAACCGACAGTACTAACATATTTTTCTTGTTTATGTTACAATCGTGACAGAAATTACCAATTTGGAGAGGACTACATTATAATGTTAGATTTTTTATTGAAAATACTCGGCGATCCTAACGAAAAAAAAGTTAAGCACATGATGGGAATTGTCGACCATATAAATGCCTTAGAGCCACAGTTTGCGGCACTTTCTGACGAAGAATTGCAGGCAAAAACACAAGAATTTAAAGATATTCTTGCAAAACGTAAAACTTCAAACGATTTTCAAACTGATAGAAAATTAGAAAAAGAAGCTCTTGATAAAATTCTTCCGGAAGCTTTTGCGACAGTCAGAGAAGCCGGCAAAAGAGTTTTAAATATGCGTCACTTTGACGTACAGCTCATCGGCGGATATTTTTTACATAACGGTCATATCGCAGAAATGAGAACCGGTGAAGGTAAAACTCTCGTTGCAACTCTTCCTGCATACCTGAATGCCTTGACAGGCAAAGGTGTTCACGTAATCACAGTTAACGACTACCTTGCAAAACGTGACAGCGAATGGATGGGCAAAATTTACAAATTTTTAGGACTTTCAGTCGGTGTAATTCTTTCGGGCGGACGTACTATGGATGATTTTGCTGCGAAAAAACACGCTTATGATTGCGATATCACTTACGGAACAAACAACGAATTTGGTTTTGACTATTTGAGGGATAATATGGCTCAAAGCCCTGATGCCTTGGTTCAAAGACCTTACAATTACGCAATCATCGATGAAGTCGACAGTATTTTGATTGACGAGGCAAGAACCCCTCTAATCATAAGCGGAAGATTGGATAAATCCGCAGAGCTTTACAAACTTATGGCAAAAGTCGCTCCGCAACTTTCCAAAGACTTGGATTACGAAGTTGATGAAAAGAACAAGAACGTAATCTTGACGGAGGACGGTATCGACAAGGCTCAAAACATCTTGCAAATCAAGGATTTGTTCGACATCAACACTCAATATGCACATCACCTTTTGCAAGCATTAAAAGCAAAAGAATTGTTCATAAAAGATACAGACTACGTTGTGAGAAACAACGAAGTTATGATTGTTGACGAATTTACCGGACGTTTAATGGAAGGCAGACGTTGGTCTGACGGCTTGCACCAAGCTATCGAGGCAAAAGAAGGGGTCGAAATTCAAGACGAAACTCAAACCCTTGCAAGCATTACGTTCCAGAATCTGTTCAGACTTTACCCGAAATTGTCAGGTATGACTGGTACTGCAATGACAGAAGAAGCTGAATTCGGAAAAATCTACAAACTTGAAGTTACGACTATTCCGACAAACAAACCTGATATCAGAATTAACTATCCTGACGTAATTTACAAGAACGAACGTGCAAAATTTAATGCGGTAGTAGAAGATATTATTGCACAGCACAAAATCGGCAGACCTGTTCTTGTCGGTACAATAAGTATTGAAAAATCCGAATACGTTTCAAGATTGCTTTCTCAAAGAGGTATTCCGCATAACGTTTTGAATGCTAAACATCACGAAAAAGAAGCCTACATAATCGCTCAGGCAGGTCGTGTCGGTGCGGTTACAATAGCAACAAACATGGCAGGTCGTGGTACTGATATTCTGCTCGGTGGTAACGCCGAATATATGGCAAAAGAAGAACTTGAAAAACACGGAATTACACCTGAAAACAACCCTGATTACGCAAACCTCAAAGAAGCTGCAATGGCAGAGGCTAAAAAGATTACGGAGGCAGAACACGCAAAAGTTGTTGCAGTCGGTGGCCTTCACGTAATCGGTACTGAACGTCACGAATCTCGTCGTATCGACAACCAGTTGAGAGGTCGTGCGGCTCGTCAGGGCGATCCGGGATCTACAAGATTTTTCTTGTCTTTGGAAGACAACTTGATGAGAATTTTTGGCGGGGACAAAATCACAACATTGATGAACGCCTTGAACGTAGACGAAACAATGGCAATAGAGCACCCGCTGATTTCAAGACAAATTCAATCAGCTCAAAAGAAAGTGGAAACTTACCACTTCGATATAAGAAAAAATGTCCTCGAATACGACGACGTTATGAATGTTCAGCGTGAAAAATTCTACGCACAACGCCGCAAAGTGTTGTTCGGAAAAGATTTGAGCGAAGATATCTACTACATGATTGAAAGAGAAATCGACAGATTATTGAGAAGCTACATCGCACCTGAACAAAATCCTGAAGAGTACGTTTTTGAAGACTTGCAAAGAATGATTAAAGAGCTCCACTCAATCATTCCGCAACTTTCGCACTTTGAAGTCAGCGATGTTCAAGGATTAAGATTTGAGGCAATTTTCACGAAATTGAAAGATTTCGCAATTCAGGCATACAGAACTCACGAGGAAGAAGTTATCGCCTTCTACAACGATATCGTTTCGCAGTATGACCCGAATTTCACACCTCAACAACCGTTTGCACATGAAAACGTTATCAGAAACCTTGAAAAAGATATTTTGCTCCGAGTTGTCGACAACAAATGGATTGACCACTTGCACAACATCGACATGCTCCGTGACGGTATCGGATTGAGAGCTTACGGGCAAAAAGATCCGCTAATCGAGTACAAGCGTGAGGCTTACGACCTGTTCAACAAAATGATGTTTGAAATTCAGGGCGACACGGTTAAACACTTGTTCAGAACTAAATTTGGAATTCAAGTTGTTAACAACAATCCTGACGAGCCAAACAACGGCGGAAACGAAGAAATCGCTTAAAGATTAAAGGCGGGAAGGTTTTAAAACCTTCCCGCCTTTTTAATTATTTTCAAGTAAAATGCACTAAGCCAAAGTTTTTGTCCAATCTATTTCGCAATCAGGGACAATTTTGAACCGTTTTCAACAACCTTCGGCTGTGCGTACAAAGTTTTTGAAACAAAGTTGTACTGCGGGTTGTAAAGTCTACCGCTGAAAGACGGTTGTTTTTCTTTGCTTTCTGCAATTTTTTGACGTCTTAAATCGAGAATTCTCTTGTAATCGCCTTCTTCTGTGCCGTTAGCTTGATTAATTGTTGAGTTATTTTCAATAGCTTTTTTAACGGCGTACATTTTATCGATTTGTTGTTGAGATTCTGGCGAAATGTAGAAGAGGATTTTTGTATTATCATCCATAAATATTTTCTTAGTACTATCCTCATTCACGATATAGTAATGTTTTGTACCTTTATCATGTCTTACCACATAGTGTTCATCAGGATTTTTGGAATCAACAAAAATCATACCTTCACGCAAACCGCCCTTGATACCGCTTCCGCCATCACCAGCATCAAGCTCGATAGCGTCTAGACTTACAGGATATGTAGCAGGGTCGTTTTTCTGTCTGTAATCGTGGTTTGCACCAGCCATACTGAACAACGAAATAGTCATTGAACCGTCTGTGCTTTGACGTAAAACCGCAGGAACTTTCACCGGTGAATTCTTAGCCTGATTTATCGGGAGCAAATACGGTGCACCGTCATTCAAAGGTTTCAATTCAGGACGTTTACGCGTTGCCATAATTTCATCAAATTCTGCTTTTTTCTCTTTGAAAAAGTCAAATTGTTTTTCGGGTGAATCCTCCTCCAACCATTCGTGGTGAACCGCAGAACGGTTTTGAAGATAGATATTTTTAGTCAACTGTTCATAACCCGTTGATACCATATCGTCACCCGCAAACAATGTCGGATTACCCGGAAGGGCAACGAGAGTTTTCATAATCCCGATAGCTTTTGTAACAGCAGGAGC
>ONYB01000004.1 GCA_900321895.1 uncultured Brachyspira sp. | reverse complement strand
TCTCTTGAACCGAGTCATGTTTTAAGAGCGATGAATGTTCCGTTCACGGCAATCCATGGCAGTATTCGTTTCTCTCTCAGTAGATTTACGACAGAGACTGAAATCGATTATGTAAACAAGGTTTTGCCTGATATCATTGAAAAAATCAGGAGAATTTCACCATATCAGGACGAACTTGAGCAGTTGAGAAAATTGAAACAACTAAACTAAAATATTGTGAAGGCTTGATAATTTTATCAAGCCTTTTTTCATGCCTGAAATCCTGAAAGTATATACGCTATCTATACTTTGAGCTTTTATAAAGAAAATATTTACAAAAATTTACATAAATTTTTGAAAAATTTTTTGAATGATTTGACGATTTTTGACTTTAATTTTTCAATTTTTGAATAAAAAATCAAAAATTTGGTTTAAAATTATGCCATTTTTAGAAAAAAATGCAAAAAGTCGTCTTTACATTCTCTTAACATCTATCACATGTTAGGCAATTTTTAAAATTCACCACTTTTAATTATAATGTAGTGTTGTTATAATTAGTGTAGAAAGAACAACAAACAGACTTAGGTAATAATAGATAAATTGTTATGATTGATAAGATTAGTGTAAGTGTAGATAAAAATCAATATTCCCCAAAGAATAGCAAAAAGCATAATGCAAACGCACAACCAAACTTTACAGGTATTGGCGATTTTGCAATGAAAGCTATTCAACTTTGCGAAAAAGAACCGATGGTAAACGTTACGGCTCTTGATTTGTCTACAGCAATTATTCCGAGGTCTATTGTTGAAACCGTTGTTGTTCCGGAACAAAAGGACGAAAACGGTAACAAGAAAAAGAAACAATTTAACTTTTTTGCAGGTTTTGAAGCTCTCAGACGTGAATCTTCAGGTTTAATTGTTAACTGTATTTTACCGAGTTTTATTGTTATGGGTGCAGCAAAACTGTTGAAATACCCTGTTCTCGGTAAAGACTTTTCAAAAGCTGATTTCGTTCACAACTGGTCTAATACGGAAGCTTTGAAGAAAATTGAAACCTTCTACGGCAAAACTGATGCCAACGCAAAACTTGATGACAGAATTGCCTCAACTTTCCGCAACATGCTTAACGATTTGGAAGGGCTTGACGGAAAAGATGTCAAATCTTTCGACAAAATCTTGGATGCCGATAAAGACCATCTTGACAGCGTTGTCGAACGTTTCAAAAAACTCGTTACGGGCGAAAAATTCAGCAAAAAAGAATCAAAAGCTATTTACGAAGAAATTGTTAATAAAACTCATATCGGTGAAAACATCAGATTTAAATCTGACAACGGCAAGTATTTTTCAAGCAATTTGCAGTCACTTTGTGATGATACCGCAAGAACTTTGAGAGGCATTTACAAAGAAAATATTACAGATGCATCAAAACTTACGGAATACTTCAAAAAAGCCTCAAAAATGGTCAATGTAAAGAGTTTGGCTGGTCTTGGAATAATTATTCCGCTTGCAATTTCAATGCAACCTATTAACAGATGGATTACCAGAAAAAATTCAGGTTGCAAAGGTGCTCCGATGTCTGCAGATTTCCAAAATAAGCAGGATGCGGTTATGTCCTCAAAAGACAAGGCAGATTTGCTAAGACAGAAGTTTATTTCAATCGGCTCAATGGTTGGTGTTGCAATGCTTTCTATGATGAAAATTCCGACACTTTCAGCTTTGAAAGAAATGGTTCAATTCAAAGGGATTTTCCCATCAATGGATCAGGCAAGATTGATTTCAACCGCAACTTTTGCAAGCCGTATGGGTGCATCAGAAGATGCAAACGAGCTTAGAGAAGCAACAATTCGTGATATTGCAACCTTCTCAAGTTTCTATTTCTTGGGTGATTATGCGGCAAAAGCCATTGCAACAGGTATTGAAGCTTACCGCAACCGCTTGGCTGACAAGACAGGTGATGAATCACTCAGAATAACTCTTTTGAATAGACACAAAGTACTCGACAAAAACGCAAATGCAGGTAAGAAATTCTGGAACTGGGTTAAAAACACCTCCCTTAAATCTACGGATGAATTTGCAACTAAGTCGGGCAAGACATTGAGATCATATTGTCAGTGGGGTAACATAGCCTTTTCACTCTTGTCGTTAGGCTTATTTATTCCGCTTTACACAAGAACTCAGACAAACAAAAAAGAACAAGAAAAACTTGCGAAGAAAAATGCAGAAAAGGCTGCTTTAGCAACGGAAGGATCGACGACCGCAACGGCGACGGAAACGGCGACGGGCTCGACGGCAGCTACGTTTGGACGAACGCTTCCAACCCAAAAACCAACCGCATTTAAAGCATTTTTTAACTCGTAAAGGAAATTATAATGAAAGTTCAACAGATAACCCCACAGTACATACAACAGAATAAGCAAAAACAGCAGTCACAGCCACGATTTACGGGTGCTCCGGAAACTGCTGCAACGTTGCTTTTGAGATTTCTTGATACAAATCAGGCAATTGGTGCAAACTCTGTTGACCTTTGCTCAATGGTTATTCCGAGAACTGTTTATGACTTCCATAAACGTGGTGCAGATGCCGGTGTTGAAACTGCCCGCCGTGAATCAATGGGAACAATTAACCACTCGTTGGTAGGGGTTTACGGAACTTTAGGAGGAATGCTTGTTGCATCTGCATTGAACAGAAAAT
>ONYB01000063.1 GCA_900321895.1 uncultured Brachyspira sp. | reverse complement strand
TTGTTATAATATCCTCCGTTTTTCCATTTTTCAGCAAAACTTTTAGAAAAAGTAAATGACTTAAATCTGTTGTCGTCAATAGTGGTTTTTGATAATTGTGCCATAATTTTATCAACGGTTTCATCATCAAAGTATTTACACAATTCCATTGCATCAGCCAGTGTCAATCTTTCCTTTTGAGAAATGAAGTCATATAAACTCATTTCTTTTCCCATTTGTCCGCCGAAAGTAAGATCATAATTCGGCGCTTCTATAGGAATTTCTTTTGTTGTATCTGCTGCTTTCAGGCACTCTGTTTTTAGTTCGTTAGAGATGCTTTCGTCTAACGGTATGTCTTTAAACATCCCAACTGTTCTTTCTCCTCTGTATACGTTTATATCAACAGGAGTTTTATGTTTTGCAATTAAATCATGTAATTTTGTAATATTTTCAGGATTTTTGTAAAAATCATCACTGCTTTTTGTGTATTCCCCTACAATAGGATTAGAATTCGTAACTTTTTCCATTGTTTTTAAAGCATTTACATCAAGAGTTTTCATTAAGTTATCAAAATCAACATAACTGTCGTTATTTATTTTGAAGAATCCTTCGTATAGTGTGTCTGAATTTATTAAATAATCAAAGGCATCTCTATTATTTGCATACAGATCAACCAAATGCTTAAAGTTTTTTGTCGTCTTAAAGTCTTTTATTTCAGGAATAATAATGCTATCAGAGGCTTTCACTATTTTAAAATCATCAGTAGTCAAACCTGATCTTTTTAGTATTGCTTTTATTGCTGTTTCAAAATCTTTTAATTCACTTACACTTTTCCCTTCCAAAGCGTTAGATTTTACAGTCATTACAGTATCTGAGTTTGCGATTTCTCTGTATATTCTTAAATATTCTGAATTATCAATGTATTCGGTAGGATTTAAGGTCGTTAAAACAGGTTCTTTTACTTTTTGTTGAGAAATTTGAGGAAGTGTTTCTGTTTGAGCGCTTTGTTCCGTTTTAACGGGAACATTTACTTTACTGTCTGCTTTTTCAAGAGTTGCCTGTTCTTTTTCAAGAATTGTTGTTTTTTGTTCGGGTTGTGTTATTGCATTTTCTTCGGCTAAAGATGGTGTATTTTCTGTAGGTTTTTTATTACTAATTCCTAAAGAATTTTTTAGATTTGTCAGGCTTTTGCCTGATGTCAGAGCTCCGAAACTTTTAGATACGCTTGAAGGTGATTGTTTAAAGCATTCAACGGCTGTTTCTAAATAACTCATCCCTGTTGTATCTGTTCCGTTAGCTTTGAGAGCACTTTTTGAACCTGCTACTGATAGCGCTATTGTGCTTGTTCCTGCCCCCATTCCTTGCCATGCTGATTCTGCCTCTTTGTCTGTTTTTGCGATTGAGGCTTTAAAGATACCTGCTCCAAGCTGAACGCTTCCCATTGTTATACCGGCTGCTATTAAAATCGGTAATGCTGCTCCGCTTGTTGCTGCTACTAATATTGCGCCGCCTGCAACCATGCCGGCTCCGATTGCAAAATTCTTAACGGATGTGAACATTGAAGTAATTGGTGAAATTAAACCTTTGCCAAAATTCTTTAGTTTACTTCCAAAAGAAATTTTGCCGTCATCAAGCCCGTCTGCAGGCAAGTCTAACGTTCTAAAATCAGCTTTTCCAGTTGCATTATTGGCAAAAACATTTTGTGTGTAAATGCTGTTTTTTTGATTGTTTAATTTATAATAGTTGTTTTTTAATACTACTTGTTGTTGGTTGTTGAGCGCATTAATTCCCATATAAATAATTCCCCGTATATTTTTATAAAGAAATTTTTGCTTTATTAATTTACTGTTTTTTTGAATTAATTGTATTTCTTTTAACAATGCGTAACAATTGATATATATAAATAAAATTTTTATCTCAAATTCATATTTGTGATAAAATACATGCATAGAGAATTTTAAAAGAGGGTTTAAAATGGAAGATTTAAGAGATAAATACGAAGTCGTAATCGGCTTGGAAGTACATGCACAGTTAAAAACTAATACAAAGATTTTTGCACC
>ONYB01000051.1 GCA_900321895.1 uncultured Brachyspira sp. | reverse complement strand
TTGAACACTTTATGCAAATTGCTTCAATTACAGGTCAGCCGGTTGTAAGTCCTGTTGCTGTTGTTGAAGAAGTTGTAGAAGAAGACGAAAATGTTCCTACAATGACTATCGAAGAATTGGAACTTTCTGTTAGAGCATACAACTGCTTGAAACGTGCAAGTATCAATTCAATGGCTGAATTGCTTAAAAAATCAGAACATGATTTGTTGAACATTAAAAACTTCGGCAAAAAATCTTCTGACGAAGTAATCGAAAGACTTCACCACTTCGGACTTGATTTAGCTCCAAATCCGGAAATCGAAGAAGAAGTTTAATTAAAAAACAATAAAAATAATATAAAGGAAAGCAAAAATGAGACACCAAACTAAAAAACATACGCTAAGCAAAGCAAAAGACCAACGTGATGCACTTTTGCGTGCACTAGCTACTGAACTTTTTATGCACGGTGAAATCAAAACAACTATGGCTCGTGCAAAAGCATTGAAACCATACGCTGAAGAAATTATCACTACTGCTAAAAAGGGCGACCTTCACGCAATCCGTCAGGCTGCTAAATTTATTTACAACAAAGAAACAGGTAAATATATGGATTTGGCAACAGGCGAAGTTTTTGATGCACCTGTTGCAGACAAAAAGTTGGCTCGTCAAACTGTATTAAGACAGTTGTTCGTAATCATCGGCAAAAAATATTCTGACCGCAAAGGCGGATATACAAGAATATTTAGATTACCGCCAAGACGCGGTGACGCATCTGAAATGGCTTTAATCCAGTTGGTATAAGCCAATGCGTTATGCCTGTAAGGTTCAATATATCGGGAAAAACTATGCCGGCAGCCAAATCCAATTCCGCAACGGCTGCCAGATAGAAACCCCGACAATCCAAGGAGAACTCGAAAAGGCACTTTGTACACTGATAATCGGTAGAAATACCGAAGATAATAACCGACCGATAAAAACAATATTTTCCGGAAGAACTGACAGAGGTGTAAATTCACGTGGTCAAGTGGTTCACTTTGATACAGATAAAACGATTGTTGCTTCAGAGTTTGTCTATCATTTGAACGAAATTCTGCCAGGTGATATTTCTGTCACAGACTTAAAAGAAGTTAATCCGACATTTCATGCTCAAAAATCAGCCAAAAGACGTCATTACAGATTTGAGTTTGTTAATCGCAAATACAAAAATGCTTTTGACGGAGATTTGATGAGAGTTAAGTATGAAGTTGATGTTGAAAGAATGCAAAATTCTTTGAATTATCTTATTGGAGAACACGATTTTTCAAGTTTCAAGAGTTCCGGAACGCTTAACCCGAGCAAAATTTGTTTTATCGAAAGAGCCGAATGCAGGAGAGTCGGCGACAGGATTGTTATTGATATTGTGGGAAACAGATTTCTTTACAATATGATGAGAACAATCGTCGGTACTCTTTTAGAAATAGAAGGGCATAACCTGTCGTCAATCCACATGAAGAATGTGCTTGATGCAAAAGACCGTCGCAAGGCGGGACAAACAGTCAGTCCCTACGGATTGACATTATTAGAAGTAACATATTAAAAATACGGAGAAATAGAATGAAAACATATTCAGCTAAACCTCTGGAAGTTGAAAGAAAATGGTATCTGATTGATGCTGAGGGCGAAGTCCTCGGTAGATTAGCTGTCAGAATTGCTAATATTTTGAGAGGTAAAAATAAACCTGAATACACACCTAACGTTGACACTGGCGATTTCGTAGTTGTTATCAACGCTGACAAAGTTAGAGTAACAGGTAAAAAAGAAACTGACAAAATTTACTACCACCACACAGGTTATCCGGGTGGCTTGAAATCTGCAAGTTTCAAAGAATTGATGGAAAAAGACGGCACTCTTGCTATAGAAAAAGCTGTTAAAGGTATGTTGCAACACAATACTCTTGGAGCACAACAATTAACTAAGTTAAAAATCTATGCAGGAAGCGAACATCCGCACGCTGCACAAAAACCAATCGTTTTGGAAAAGGAGGCTAAATAATGGCAGATAAAGAAATTATGGCAACTGGCCGCAGAAAAACCTCTATTGCAGTTGTAAAATTAGTTAAAGGTAAAGGCCGAATTTTTGTTAACGGCAAAACTTTGAGAAACTATATCGGTAACAGACCTGCTATTGAAATGTTAGTTTACAGACCATTGGTTCTTACTGACAACCAAGAAAAATACGATGTAAGAGTAAAAGCAGTAGGCGGCGGTATCGTTGCACAATGCGGAGCAATCAGACATGGTATTTCAAGAGCTTTGGTTAAAGCTAACGAAGAATACAAAAATGTATTGAGATTAGAAGGTTTGTTAACTCGTGACCCACGTGTTAAAGAACGTAAAAAATACGGTAGAAAAAGAGCTAGAAAACGCTTCCAGTTCTCAAAACGTTAATCAGTTTCAAAAACCGCCTTTTACGAGGCGGTTTTTTTATTGTATAATTTGAGGTGAAGGGAGAGGTTGCGAGTTTGCAACTAAATGATAAAAATGAAAAACATAAGACAGACAAAAATAAATATACATAGAGATTCTTGGGTTGAGATAAATATCGAGAATTTGGCACATAATGCAAGGGAAATCAGAAAGAATGTTCCGCCTGATACAAAGTTGCTGGCGGTTGTTAAGGCTGATTCATACGGAATGGGTTCGGTAATGCTGGCACCGACACTTTTGGCTTCAGGATTTGACATGTTAGGAGTCGCATCTATTGATGAAGGTGTTGATTTAAGAAACGCAAAGATTTCTTGCGATATTCTTGTATTAGGAGCAGTTCCTGTCTGGGCGGTTGAGAGTGCGGTTAATTTTAATTTGTCTATCGCTATTTTTTCAAAAGCTCACCTTGCGGCTTGCAAAAACGCATACGAGCGAACGGGAATTAAGCCTAAAGTTCATATCAAACTCGATACGGGGATGAACAGAATTGGGGTTTCTTATGAAGATGCAGTTGATTTTATAAAAGAGGCTCAAGCTGCGGATTATTTGAATTTGCAGGGGATTTTCACCCACTTTGCGAATGCTGAAAACCGCGAAAAAACTCAATTACAGATTAATAAATGGAATACGATTTTGTCGCAAGTGAATACGGACGGGCTTTTATTGCATATTCAAAACACAGTTGGTACAATGTGTTATGAAATACCAAAATCAAATATGCGAAGAGTTGGAATTGCTTTGTACGGTTTATGGACGGATATGCCTGATGATAAGGGATTTAGACCGGACTTGAAACCCGTTATGTCTTTGAAGGGACGAATTGTAAATATTCATACCGCAAAAAACGGTGAAGGCGTAAGTTATGGGCATACATTTATTGCAAAAGGGGACAGAACTATTGCGACTATCCCTATCGGTTATGCTGACGGGGTTTCAAGATGTCTTTCAAATAAAATTTTTGCCACGTTAAACGGGAAACAGATTCCGCAGGTCGGAAATATCACAATGGATCAAATGATGTTTGATATAACCGGAGTTGAGGCGGAAATCGGCGATGTGATTACACTGATTGACGAGAAAAACACCATTGATAAATGGGCAGAAATTTTAGGTACAATTAATTACGAATTAATTTGCCGATTAAAAGTCAGATTACCAAGAGTTTACACAAGATAAGGGGCTTGATATGTACGATTTAGGAATTATTGGAGGCGGGCCTGCAGGTTATACGGCAGCCTTGCACGCAACATCAAACGGAAAAAAAGTTGTTCTTTTTGAGCAGGATAAAGTTGGCGGAACGTGCCTAAATCGTGGCTGTATTCCGACTAAGGCGATTTTACATTCGGCAGAAGTTTTTGAAGAGATGAAAAATGCAGAAAACTTAGGACTTTCTGCGGAAAACGTTTCATTTGATTACGAAAAAGTTGTTGAGCGAAAAGACAAAATTGTCGAGAAACTCAGAAAAGGGTTAGAACTTTCTTTGAAAAATCACAAAGTTGAAATTGTAAATGCAAACGCAGAAATCTCAGCAAAAAATCAAATAAAGGCAAACGGTGAAATATACGAATGCAAAGAAATTCTCGTTGCAACAGGAGCAAAACCTAGAGAGTTTAAGGGAATGAAGTTTGACGGAGAATTTGTTTTGAGTTCGGATGATGTTTTGAACTTGAAAAAACTACCAAAAAGCATTGTCGTTGTAGGTTCAGGTGCTATCGGAATTGAATGGACAAGAATTTTTGCAGCCTTTGGAGTTGAAGTAACAATCGTGGAACTTGCTGAAAATCTTTTGCCAGTTGCTGATATTGAAGTTTCAAAACGAATTGAAAGAATTTTTAAAACAAAAAAAATAAAAATTTATAAATCAACAGGTGTGGAAAAGATTGAAAACAAAAATGTGTATCTCACAAACGGAGAAATTTTAGCACCAGAAATGGTGCTTATTGCGATAGGACGAGAAATTTGCGAACTCGACAACCCACACAACTATAATTGTATCGGAGATGCCTGTGGAGAAATTCAGCTTGCCCACTTTGCATCTAAACAAGCAATCGAATTTGTTGAAGGAATAAAATTTGACAAAACCCTTGTGCCGTCAGTCGTTTACGGCAATCCTGAAATTGCATGGATAGGGAAACGAGAACAAGACTTAGAAGAAGGAAGCTTTCAAAAATCTATGCTATTAGTTTCTGCTCTTGGAAAATCACACTGTGACAACGCTACAGAAGGGTTTATAAAACTTCTTTCGCAAAATGATGAGATTGTTGGGGTTCATATTGTATCAAAAGAAGCTTCCGCACTAATTCAACAAATGGTTATTGCAATCCAAAACAAAATCTCTATCAGCAAACTGAAAGAGATTTGTTATGCCCATCCGACATACTCGGAAGGAATTTATGAAAGTCTTTTTAATTTATAATTACCAACGACTAGTAGTACCGTTGTTTGAGAACCCTGTACCAAATTTTACTCCGCCGTGGTTGTAATATTTGTCCTGTTTGGTTCTGTAAGTTGATTCGTGACCTGCACTAAAGTGCTTTTCGTAAGATGTTTCTTTAGTTGTGTAAGTTTGCCCCGGTTTTTGTACGCCGTTTTGCGTAAATACCATATTGCCGTTGCTGTTTTGAGTGTATTGTGTACCGCTAAAGTTGCTTGCGGCACTGTTTGTATTTGTGTAACCCTTGTTAAATCCGTTTGGATAATACCAGTTGTTAGGCCCTGATTCGTTTTGCGGAGTAGTAAACAACATAGTTCCGCCGGCGAATGCGGCAGGAGCTAAAACCAGAATGCACAATATTGTTAGAATATTTTTCATAAAAATTTCTCCTTGAGTTTCGACTATACTTATATTATAAAGGATTTTTCAAGAAATGCAATCCTTTTGTAACGTTTAGTGTATAATAATATTATGAGAAAAAGACTTCCTGAATATTTAAAAAGACCGATAATTGACACTGACACCACCAGAAATGTCCGTCGTATTTTGAAAAACCGCTGTTTGAACACGGTTTGCGAAAATGCAAGATGCCCGAACAAAAACGAATGTTACACAAAAAATACCGCAACATTTTTGATTATGGGGAATTTTTGCACAAGAAATTGCCGCTATTGCAATATTGCAACCAACAGACCTGAACCTTTAGACGAAAATGAGCCTTTGCATGTTGCACAAGCTGTTAAAGACTTAGGACTTAAATATGCCGTAATTACCTCGGTTACAAGAGATGACCTGCCTGACGGCGGTGCTGAACATTTTTCAAAATGTATCTTTGAAATCCGTAAACTTTCGCCAGATGTAAAAATCGAAATCTTGACACCGGATTTTAAAGGAAATAAAAAAGCTCTCGATTGCATAATTGAGGCACATCCCGATGTGTTCAACCACAATATCGAAACAGTAAAAAATATATTCAAAACTGCAAGACCGCAAGGAGATTACGATGTTTCGTTAAAGGTTTTGAAATATATTAAAGAAAATAGCGACATCAAGACAAAATCAGGCTTGATGATAGGACTTGGCGAAAACTTTGACGAGATTGAGAGTACTTTGTCGGATTTGAAGGCTTGCGGGGTAGATATTGTGACTATCGGACAATATATTCAACCTTCAAAAGAGCATTTGCCTGTTTCTAAATATTACACCTTAGAAGAGTACAAGGAATTGGAGAATTTGGCAAAAAAATGCGGTATTGAACATTTTCAAATAGGCCCGCTGGTAAGAAGTTCTTATCGTGCAGCAGATTTAGTTTAAAAAGGAGGAGCTTTGAAAGTTTTAGAAAGTGCAATTTCAAAAAACGGGCAAAAAATTGAGCTTTTGGGTAATGAAAATCACAAAAAAACTCTTGTAATCGGAGTTTTTCACGGAGATGAACCACAAGGACAATTTTTGATAGATAATTACCTCAAAAAAAATGACAGCTCGCTATTATTTATTCCTTGCCTAAACCCCGACGGAATGGCTTTAAAAGTTCGCACAAATTCCAACGGAGTTGACTTAAACAGAAATTTCCCGACAAAAAACTGGAAAATAACCGAACAAAATGAGTTTTTTGGGGGAACTGAACCTGCTTCCGAAATTGAAACAAAATTCATCGTGAATATTATTGAAAAATATAAACCGGAACTAATATTGACACTTCACGCACCTTTTAAAGTTGTAAACTACGACGGCGACGCAAAAGAAATAAGTGAAAAAATTTCTAAAATTATCAACTACCCTGTTGAAGCTTCAATAGGCTACCCGACTCCGGGAAGTTTTGGAACCTACGCAGGCATTGAAAAGAAAATTTCGACGATTACGCTTGAGTTGGATGAGGAATGTCCTGTAGAGGCCTTAATCGAGCCTGTAGAGAAGATTTTCAAGTTGCTTGAGAAGTAGTTGTTACCATTTCGTGTTAACGTTTTGTAATAATATATAAAAAATTTTGATATGGCTAACAACAGCGACTACAGTGATTATTACAAGACTAAAGTCGTTTAAAAAGATGGCAAGTGGTAACTATTCACTTGGATGAAAGTGGAACTTACGCTTGGCTAATCAGATCATTTACACCTTGTTATCAGGTAACAAGATAGATTTAAAGAAAGGCTCGACAATTTGTCGGGTCTTTTCAGATTATAGACCGTGTATGGCAAATTGCAATGGCGATTGAATCCACTGTGTCGTCTAGTTTTGGTAGCAAGTCTGTGCCGAGTGCAAGTTTAACCATTTGCTCAACCTCTTTTTTGTCTGCTCTGCCATAACCCGTCAAAACTTGCTTGACCTCCATTGGGGTGTATTCAAATATCGGAACGCCGTATTTTTCGAGGATTGCGAGGATTATTCCTCTGGCATGTGCTACAGGCATGACGGTGGTTTGATTGCGGAAGAAGAAAAGTTTTTCTATTGATGCAACGTCAGGTTTGAACGCTTCCACGATCGTTGTCATATCCTCCATAATTTCCAAAAGCCTTGAAGCTTCTCTAGTTCCCTTTTTTGTTTGTATAGAACCCGATTTTAGCAATTTGCAAACTTTTCCGTCGTAATCTACCAAGCTGTAGCCGACGATTGCCATTCCGGGGTCAATTCCCAATATCTTCATATCATTGATTATAGACTATTTGAGGTGTTCTTGCAATGGTGTCGCAACTTTTATCGAAGTTTGTAAACAAATGTAACAAAAAAGGCCTTTTGTGAAATCCGACTTTTTCAAAATACTTTATATAAGTACAAGAGCAAAATAAAAATAAGAAGGAGAGAAAAAATGACATTTCTGGCAATAGATTCTCAAAAAAGTTTATTTACAATCCAGAAGAGCCAATTACAGTTTGAACAGACACTTATTATGAATCAGGCTAACTGGGTTACAAAAGAGATGAGTTATATCTCACAAGATTATTCCAAAAACAATGATGGCAACAACAACAGTGGCGATACAGGGCTTGAGGATGATCCGGTGTATATCGCATTGCAGCAGCAGGAGGAATACCTGACTGCCCGACAAAAAGCGTTGGATAGCCAGATTTCCCTGATAGACAGTGAACTTTCTTCAATGAAATCGCTCGTTACCAACAACATTAAGAGCAGTTGTACTCTTAACCTTATCGGCGGTTAATAAACCAAGTTCAACAAAACTAAAAACTAAATACAAAAACAAAATGAAGTTTGTGGTGAAGTGCTTAAAGTACAGCTATTGTACGCCCAAACTTCTTTTGTTTTGTAACTCAAACAATTCGACGGTATTAATCATCAAAGACGCAATCGTCATCGGACCTACCCCCCCTGGGACAGGCGTGATGTATGACGCAGTTATTGAAACTTTTTCAAAATCGGCGTCGCCACGGGTTTTGCCGTTCTCATCCTTAAAAATTCCGACATCTATCATAATTCCATCTACTTTCATCATACTATCTTCTATTATCTTTTTACCGACTGCAGAAACCAAAATATCTGCAGTTTTTGTTATTTGTGAGAGATTTTCGGTTTTGCTGTGGCAGATAGTGACGGTTGCGTTGCGGTTCAGCATCATAACAGAAAGCGGTTTGCCGACAATGTTTGAGCGACCGACGATTACAACGTGTTTGCCTTCGACATCAATATTATATTCGTCCAAAAGTAACAAAATCCCTTTCGGAGTGCACGGAAAAACGTATGGTTTTTCGCCCGTGAAAAGTTTTCCGCAATTCATCGCAGTAAAGCAATCAACATCCTTCATCGGGGAAATCGTATTGATAACCTTCGATTTGTCGATATGTTTCGGTAATGGTAACTGAACAAGCAGTCCGTTTACGGAATTGTCTTCGTTTAATTCCTTGATTTTATTCAAAAGCTCATCTTCTTGAACATTTGACGGGTAGTTGATAATTTCAGAGTCAATTCCTGCTTTTTCGGCGAATTTGCGTTTGTTGTTTACGTAAATAACGCTTGCAGGGTTGTCGCCGACAAGTATAACCACAAGTTTTGGTTTCTTGTCGAATTTCGCTGTGCGAAGGTGTAGTTCGTCCAGCAATTTATCTCTTAACTTTTTCCCATCCAAAATTACAGCCATTGCACTCTCCTACGCTTTTGCCTGTGGCAAATTCAGCCTGAAATAAAACTGTTTGATTGCGTCTTGAACGACTTTTGAATTTTTCTCAACAGGGTGTTTTGTTAATTCTTCATCAAACGGAATTACACCCAGTACATCAAGTTCAAATTTTCTTAAAAATTCATAGACTGCCGTCATATCATGGTTTTCAACCTTGTTAATAACAACTCCGAGTTGTTCGCCGGCAGCGTATTTTGCACTAAACTCTTCAATCCGTTTGGCAAGATATGCCGATTCTTCCGACGGATTTGCCACAATAAGAGTGGTGTCAATTTCCGTATCGACAAGCTGATTGAGGTATTTTAGGTCAAATTCGCAATCAAAAATTACGATGTCGTATCTTTTGAGAAGTTTCAAAACAGCGTCGTTAATTTGACCTGTAATCGGGCAACGACAATCTTTTGAGCCCACAAACCAAGAAACAATCAAATCGACATTGTCAGCAATCTCGACAACAATGTCCTCCATAGCCCATTCGACAAACTCCTGCTTTGTCATGCCTTCCGGAATGCCTGTTTTGTACTCGTGTTTCCCGCTTCTGATACCGTAGATAGTGTTTCTGATATCAAGCCCGAAACTGTGACCCAGTTCTCCTGACAGGTCATTATCAAAAAGCAAGATTGATTTTTCCGGAAACATTTCCTGAAAAATGTGCATAAATGCTTTTGTAATGGTGGTTTTTCCGCTTCCGCTTTTGCCGGTAATAGCCAGTTTAAAAGTCAATTCTATGTTTCTCCTTATTTATTGGTTTGAAAAAATAAAGGCATGCCTTTCAAAAATTGAACAGTCATGCCTTCATTTTTAATATGGTATGCGGTTGGAATAAATTTCATCATCCGCTTTGAACACCTACGCTTCAGTAGATTCAACTTCTTCTTCGATGTGTTCTTTAACAACTTCTGATGCTGAAACAACAACTTTGAGTTCAGTTTTAACTTTAGAAGTCAATTTGATAAGCATAGTGTATTCGCCAACTTTATTAACAGGAGCGTTGAGTGTGATATTTTTTCTATCAACTTCAATACCTGATTGAGCTTGCAATTCTTCAGCCAATTTTTTAGTAGTAATAGTACCAAATAATTTGCCTGATTCACCTGCTTTAGCACTCAATTTCAATTCAGCAACTTTTTCAATTTTTTCAGCAAGTTCAAGAGCTTCTTGGTGCAATTTTTCTTGTTTAGCTTTGATTCTTGCAAGGTTTTGTTCACGATTTTGCAAAGCACCTTCGGTAGCTACTTCAGCAGCATTTTGCGGAAGTAAGAAGTTTCTTGCATAGCCATCTTTTACATTAACCAAATCCCCTGCTTCACCTAGGTTTTGGACATCTTTTTTTAATATAACCTGCATATTAATTCTCCTTTTCATATTTATATTTCTGCATGTAAGCAAATGTTACAATAAACATGCCCGTTTGTCGATAGATTTTTAAAAAGTGTTACAAAGGTGAAATAAGCGGAATGGGTTCGGTGGTAAAGCGGACACGTGAAGGGTGAGGTGTGAGGCGTGAGAAGTTCGTTACGTTAAGAGAGAAGTGAATAAGTAAATAGGTTAATAAGTAAATAAGTTCTTATAGTTCGCTACGCTCAAAATTGGTAAAATACACCTCTCCCAGTGGTAGAGGTTAAAGATTGTCAAAATTCCGCAAAAACTGCTTTGGTGCGTAGCACCAGATTTGAACTTATTCACCTATTCTCTTATTTACTTATTCACGTTCAGTAAAAATAAAAATACACCGCCCACTCTAGCTTGTAAACTTTTGTAACAAATTTATCATAATAAATTAAAGTTTTCAGCCCAAAGTGCCGTAATACTTCATGTACGACCACGGAAAATGTTACTAACGAGAAAGGATTAGATTCAAAATGGGATTATCAGCTTCACAAGCAAGATTATTAACCATTACAGCCAGAAAATCTGACTGTGAATATGAATCTATGCGTTTATCTCACCAGAAAATCGCATTATCTCGTGATATGAACGTGGCTTCTGCCGAATATCAGGATTCTCTTGAGCAAACGAAGTTGATGTGGGATTTTTATGGCAATGATTCTCAGGCAAACGAATTGAGCTACAATTTGTTGATGAGCCCGTCTGCCTTGAATAACTTTACTCCAACCCCACTTACTGATACTGCGGGCAGAGTAGTTTTGACACCGGAAATGGCTGCTGCGGCTAAAGCTGCAGGTATTCCGCAAGAAGGTATGGAAGGCTTGCCGTCCTCTGATGTCAGAAACAAATTTATTGAGGCTCTTGGTACAACCGGTGTAATTACTGACACTATGTCGAAAAACATCCAAAAAACAACCTACAACCAAGATGCAGGTGTCGGTTCTTCCGATTTGGTTAACGTAAACATTAAACAGCTTACTAAAACAGATTTGATTACCAAATACTTTTCCAATATTGAACTGGATGTTACCGATTTGCTTTTGAATGCAGGTGGTTCTGACTTGAACTTGATAATTTATGACAAGGAGGGTAAAAACGAACTAGGTAAAATTGAATACAACAATGAGGGCGATTCTACAACTGCAAAATTTGATTTAAACGGCAAGCAGAAGACCATTGATGCAAAAAAATTATCATTGGCAGATTTGTTTAATGGAGATATTCAAATTACATTGCAAGGTACTTCGTGGGATAACAAACAATTACGTGGCAAAAACGGATTATACGATTGGTCTGTTGTTGACAAAGTTGCTACTTCAACCTTGTGGTCAAGTATTTTTAAAAATATTGAAAACACTTTGAAAACAGGTGATACATATACTGATGCTGCATTAGGTTATGCAAAGAACAAAATTACAGAAATGATGGAATGTTTGTCTTATGTTGATGAAAATGGAAAATCTGTAAGTAACTTTGACAATGCTGCTTTCAGAAACAACCACCGTGGTAAAAGTGAGAAAAAAATTACAAGGTGGATTTCTGATAATACTAAAAATTACGTAGGATATGTTTCTGAAGGTAACTCGGGTGACAAGTACAACGACGGTTATGGTATGAACTTGACTTCAATGTCAGAAGCTTATTTGACCTACTTTGCAATGTATATGGAAGGTACTTCAAATACAACTTACAGTGTTGATAAATTGAAGAGCAACTGTAATTTTGTTGATGAATTCTTTGATTTCTCAGTTTTGACAGCTGCCGACACAACAGGTAACAACATGCAGATTGCAGGTTTTTATGATACTTTGTTTAACCAAATCTGTACAAAAGGTTGGGTTGAAAACGACAAAGTAGACGATAAAGACTATGTTCAAAAAATGTTGAAAGATGGTTCTATGTTCCTTTCCAGTATTCAAGATGACGGTTATTACTATCAGGACAACTATTCAACAAACTCTTATGTAAAAGAAGTAACGGACGAAAGCAAAATCGCACAGGCAGAGGCAAAATATAACCGTGAAAAAGAGAAAATCAACTACAAAGAAAACGTAATTGATATGAAAATGAAAAACCTTGATACGGAAATTTCCGCCCTCACAACAGAATACGACACCGTCAAATCTGTCATCACGAAGAATATCGAAAAATCCTTCAAGCGGTATGATGCGTGACGTTAATTAAGTGAAGGGTGAAGAGTGAAGGGTGAAAAGACCTTTACGTTCTAGCACCTTAGTATCTTTTATTGTATAATGTCCTTATGAACAAAATTATCCAAAAAGCAAAGACGGGACACGAGCTTTCAAAGTCCGAGATAGTCGAACTTTTAAAGGACGATAGTATAAATCAGGAACTCTTTAAGGCTGCGGATGATGTCCGGCATGAGTTTGTGGGTGATGAGGTTCACCTTCGAGCGTTGATTGAGTTTTCAAACATTTGCAGGTGTCATTGCAAATATTGTGGTTTGCGTGCCGAAAACACGAATGTCAGCAGATATCGACTCAACAAAGAAGAAATCCTTGACTTTGCCCAAAAAGCTGTTGGTTACGGCTATAAAACCATTGTTATGCAATCCGGAGAAGACCCGTTTTTTACTGCGAATTACCTTTGCGAAATCGTTCGTGATATTAAAAAACTCGATGTTGCCTTGACTTTGAGTATCGGAGAACGTCCGAGAGAAGAATATGAAAAACTTAAAAATGCAGGTGTAGACAGGTTTTTGATAAGAATAGAAACGACCGACGAAAACTTATACAAAGAAATGCACCCGCAAGCAAGTTTGGAAAAACGCAAGCAATGTCTTTATGACCTAAAAGAACTCGGATACGAAACAGGTTCGGGCTGTCTTGTAGGCTTGCCGAATCAAACCTTGGAGTCTTTGGCGGATGATATTTTATTTTTTAAGAAGTTAGACGCCGATATGATTGGGATTGGGCCGTTTATTCCACATCAGGACACCCCGCTGAAAGATGTTCCGCACGGAAGTTTTGAACTTGCCTTAAAAGTTATGGCAATCGTACGGCTTTTACTACCCGATATAAATATTCCGGCGACAACGGCAATGGAAACACTTAATCCTAACGGACGAATAATTGCGTTGCAGAGTGGGGCAAATGTTGTTATGCCGAATGTTACAGAAGGAGATTATCGAAAAAAATACGAGATTTATCCCGGAAAAATTTGCATAAATGACACCCCTGCAAAATGTCGAGGGTGTATTGGCGGAAAGATTGCGTCAATCGGACGCACCATATCTACAGAAAAAGGTTTTAGAGTTCGCCCCCTCTCCCTTAATCCCTCTCCCGCAGGGCGAGGGAAAATTAATATTGCCAAAGCATTAAGAAAAAAAATGACACCACAAGAAACAAAACTTTGGGTGTATTTGAGAGCAAATAGGTTGGGGAAAACCAAATTTAAAAGACAATACCCAATAGGCAAATATATTGTGGATTTTGTATCTATTAAAAATATGTTGGTTCTTGAACTTGACGGAGGTGGTCACACAATAGAACAACATAAAAAATATGATAAAGAACGTGATGAGTATTTAAAATCAAGAGGGTTTAAAGTCTTGAGATTTTGGAATAACGAAATCGATAAAAACATTGATGGTGTCATAGAAAAAATCATGGAATATTTACGGTAATCAAATTATTCTGAAAAAAATGACTCATAATAAAAACCAAATGAAATGCGAGTTTATCGAGACATATTCCTCGCCCTACGGGAGAGGATGCCCGAAGGGCAGGAGAGGGGGCAATCCAAAATTTAGCTTTATTAGAAAATCTTAAAAGTAATAATAAAACAATTATAAAGGAGAAATATATGAAAATTGCAGAGAATTTATTGGAACTTATCGGAAAAACTCCGCTTGTTAAGATAAACAAAATTAACAGCGGAAAGGCTGTAATTGTCGCAAAATTAGAGGCTAAAAATCCTGCGGGTTCTGTAAAGGATAGACCTGCACTGAATATGATTAAAAGAGCCGAAGAAGAAGGCAAAATTAACCAAGATACCGTTATAATTGAGCCAACAAGCGGAAATACCGGAATTGGATTGGCAATGGTTTGTGCGGTAAAAGATTATAGAATAATTCTCACAATGCCCGAAACTATGAGTTTGGAGAGAAGAATGTTGTTAAAAGCTTACGGTGCAGAGCTAGTTTTGACTGACGGAACAAAAGGTATGCAAGGAGCTGTCGACAAGGCCGAAGAGCTTCATCAAGAAATCAAAAATTCCTTTATTCCGCAACAGTTTGCAAATCCCGCAAACCCTGAAATTCACGAGCATACAACCGCAGAAGAAATCTGGCATGATACCGACGGAAAAGTTGATTTCGTTGTCGGTGGTGTTGGAACAGGTGGAACGATTTCGGGAATTGCAAGGGCTTTGAAAAAGAAAAATCCGCAGATTAAAGCAATAGCCGTTGAGCCCGAGGCTTCTCAAGTTCTGGCAAAGGGGCAGGCTGGAGCTCACAAAATTCAAGGTATTGGGGCAAATTTTGTACCCGAAAATTTTGACCGAACTGTGATTGATGAGATTATTCCCGTGACTAACGAGGACGCAATGGAAACTGCCCGAAATTTGGCGAAAAATGAAGGTTTACTCTCAGATATTTCGAGTGGAGCTGCAATGTGGGCAGCAAATGAACTTTCAAAACGGAAAGAAAACGCCGAAAAACTAATCGTTGTAATCCTTCCTGATAGTGGCGAACGATATCTTTCAAGTGAATTGTTTAAATAAAAAATAACATATTTTTATAAAAAAAGCGGCTTGCGATATTTATCGCAAGCCGCCTTTTACAATCTGATGTGATGTAATTTTTAGATTACATCATTCCGCCCATGCCACCCATGCCGGCAGGCATTGCAGGTGCAGCCGGTTTTTCTTCCGGAATATCTACAACTGCTGCTTCTGTGGTCAACAACATTGAGCCGACAGATGCTGCGTTCAACAAAGCTGAACGAGTTACCTTAGCAGGGTCTACAATACCTGATTTGAACATATCAACGTATTGGTCATCCATTGCGTCGTAGCCGTAAGCACCTTCGTGAGAAAGAACAGTGTCGATTACAACATCGGCTTTAGCACCGGCGTTACGAGCGATTGCTCTCAAAGGTACATCGAGTGCTGCTGTCAAAATCCTGAAACCGATTTTTTCATCGTCTGAAGAAAATTCGGTTGTTGAAAGCATTTTGTTCAATTCTTGTTGAACTCTTACCAAGGCAACACCGCCACCAGGGACGATACCTTCTTCGTTAGCTGCACGAGTTGCGTTCAAAGCATCTTCAATTCTCAATTTTCTTTCTTTCAATTCAACTTCGCTTGCTGCACCAACTTCGATTACGGCAACACCGCCTGAAAGTTTTGCAACTCGTTCTTGAAGTTTTTCTTTATCATATTCAGAATCAGAAGCTTCGATTTGTTTCTTAATCAAACGAATTCTTTCCTGAACTGCTTCTTTTGTTTCGTTACCAACAACGATTGTTGTTTCGTCTTTTGTAACCGTTACACGTTTTGCATAACCCAACATTTGAGTTGTAACATTTTCTAATTTAATGCCGAGTTCTTCAGTGAACATTTCGCCACCTGTCAAGATTGCGATATCTTCAAGCATAGCTTTTCTTCTGTCCCCAAATCCCGGAGCTTTAACAGCAACTGCTCTTAAAACTTTTCTCATTGTATTTACAACCAATGTTGCTAATGCTTCACCTTCAATATCTTCAGCGATTAACAATAATGATTTGCCATCTCTTGCAACTTGTTCTAACAAAGGAACCAAATCTGCGATTAAGTTGATTTTTTTGTTGCAGCAGAATACGTAAGCATCTTCTAATACAGCTTCCATTCTTTCAGGGTCAGTTACAAAGTATGGTGAGATATAACCTTTGTCAAATTGCATACCTTCAACAACTTT
>ONYB01000097.1 GCA_900321895.1 uncultured Brachyspira sp. | reverse complement strand
TCCGTCCACGTTACGATTAACACAATTTTGACTGATGAGGAACTTCAAAATGCGGTGAAGTTGATTAACGAATTGTACAAAATAGGCGTTGACGCAATAATTGTACAGGATATGGGTATTTTGAAACTTGCGATTGACGGAAAACTTCCGCCAATACAAATTCACATGAGTACCCAATGTGACAACAGAAATTTAAAAAAGGCGAAATTCTTTGATGATATTGGTGTATCAAGGGTAATTTTGGCAAGAGAACTTTCGCTTGATGAAATAAAAACTATTTGTCAAAATGTGTCTTGCGAGGTGGAAACCTTTGTGCAAGGGGCACTTTGCGTATCATATAGCGGTCAATGTTATTTGAGCTATGCAATCGGCGGACGCTCTGCCAACAGAGGCGAATGTGCACAGCCTTGTCGTAAAAAATATTCGCTGGTAGACGAAAACGGAAAAGTTATTGCAAAAGACAAATATCTTTTGTGTTTAAAGGATTTTAACGCATCTAAGCATTTGGAAAATTTAATTAGTGCGGGGGTAAAATCTTTTAAAATAGAGGGGCGATTAAAGGACATTAATTATGTCAAAAATGTGACCTCATATTACAATCGTGAGATTAATAAATTTGCCGAAAAAACCTCGTCAGGCAAGGTTTTCTGTGATTTTGAACCGGATTTGAATAAGACTTTTAACCGAGGTTTTACGGATTATTTTTTGGACGGCAGGAAAAAGTGTTTTAATTTTTTATCGCCGAAATCGCTCGGGGAAAAGTTGGGCAAAGTGATAAAATCCGGTAAAGACAGGTTTGAGATAAGTGCGGAAATCTCACCGCAGGACGGGCTTTGTTGGTTTGAAAACGGTTCTGTGCAGGGGTGTTTGGTAAATCGAGTTGAGGGAAAAGCAATTTTCCCGAATAAAAAGATTTTGCCAAAAGTCGGGACTGTGATTTATCGTAATCAGGATGTGAAATTTGAAAAAATCCTAAAAAATTCCAAAATTGAGCGTAAAATCGGGGTAGATTTTGTTTTTGAAAAAGGTGAATTAAAAGTTACGGATGAGGACGGAAACTCTGTAGTTGAGCAGATTTTGGCAACAGAACAACCGAAAAATCCTGAAAAAATGCTGGAGAATTTCAAAACACAACTCCAAAAAACGGGTGAAAGCGACTTTTGGGCAAAATCTGTCACGATAAACGGAGAGTTGCCCTTTATGCCGATATCGGAGATAAATTTGCTACGTAGAGGAATTTTGGAAAAACTTATGGTGGAAAGATTAAAAAATTACCCGAAAAAACTGCAAAAACCGATGAAGTATGTTGAATTTCCGCAAAAAGAGGCGGATTATCGGGCAAATATTCATAATGGAACTGCCAAAAGCTTTTATGAAACTTGCGGGGTGGAGGTGTTGGAAACCTCACTTGAGAGTGGCGGAAGTGTTGAAGGAAAATGCTTGATGCAAACAAAACACTGCTTGAAATATGCATTTGACATGTGCAAAGTCCCGAAAAATTTGTTTTTGATAGACGAAAAAGGCAAAAAATATCTGCTAAAATTCGACTGCAAAACCTGCATGATGAAGGTAATGGGGTAGAATTTTAAAAACTAAAAGTCTTATTATCGTGAGTATTTAGTAATAATTTAGTATCGCAATACGTAAAAAACTATATTGTCCTTAGTGTAAAATTAACTTCATAATGTTCTGATAAAAAGGAAAAATTTTAGGTAATCTTAAACCGACTGATGAAATCCAACAAAGCAGCCAAAAATCGTTTTTAGAAAATAATATTCAACACAAATTGTTTTAATCTCTTTAGCAGATAAAAAAGCGTTTGTCAGACACATAAGTTGAGCTGTTTTCGAAAATTTTGGAATCCTAAAAATGCACTAAAAAAGAGCCTTCTCAGGCTTTTTCTAAATGGAGGAGGCGGTGGAATTCGCTCTTGCTCGCTCGTGTGTAACGGCAATTCCGCATTTTTACTTCAAAACTTTGTTTTTGTAAAAATGCTCCAGCCTCAGCTCGCTCGCGCAACCCACATAAAATACGTGTTCGCCCCCTCACGCTCACAAAATAAAAACGAGTTAGACTAAAGTCTACTCGTTTTTATAAGGAGGAGGTGGGATTCGAACCCACGGTACGCGTGAACGTACGACAGTTTTCAAGACTGCTCCAATCAACCGCTCTGGCACTCCTC
>ONYB01000064.1 GCA_900321895.1 uncultured Brachyspira sp. | reverse complement strand
CGGGTTCTATTAAAGAATTGACAAGATTTGTAGGCGACACTCTTACTTCAGTCGAAAATCCGGCAAAAGAACCTCTTCCGGGGTATAAAGAAGCATTGCCAATGGTATTTTCAGGCATGTATCCTGTAGATAACGATGATTATGCGGATTTGAAAGAAGCTTTAGAAAAGTTAAAACTTAACGACAGCAGCATTACTTTTGAGCCTGAAACTTCAAGTGCATTGGGATTTGGGTTTAGGTGCGGATTTTTAGGCATGCTCCACATGGAAATTGCTCAAGAACGTCTGGAACGTGAATATAATTTGGATTTAGTCACAACTGCTCCTTCCGTAGTTTACAGGGTTTACAAAACGAATGGAGAAATGGTTGAAATTGACAATCCTGCAAATCTTCCGCCAGCACAGGTCAGAGATTATATAGAAGAACCTTATGTAAAAGTTCAGATTATTACACCGAACGAGTTTGTAGGGACTTTAATGGAGCTTTCGCAAACAAAACGCGGAATTTTCAAAAACATGACTTATTTGGATAAAGTCAGAGCAAGTTTGGATTACGAAATTCCTTTGAGTGAAGTAATTACAGACTTTTATGACCAGTTAAAATCTCGTTCAAAAGGTTATGCAAGCATGGATTATGAATTTTGTGATTACAAGCGTTCAAACCTTGTAAAGCTTGATGTAATGCTTGCTGGTGAAGTAGTTGACGCTTTGTCTGTAATTTGTCATGAAGATAATGCTTTTTATATCGGACAAAAATTAACAACCAAATTAAAAGAAATTATACCAAGACAGCTTTTTGAAGTTCCTGTTCAGGCAGCTGTCGGGGGTAGGGTTATCGCAAGAACAAATATTAAAGCAATGCGTAAAAACGTGCTTGATAAATGTTATGGCGGTGACATTTCGAGAAAACGAAAACTTTTGGAAAAACAGAAAAAAGGTAAAAAACGTATGAAATCTGTTGGACGAGTAGAAGTCCCGCAGGAAGCATTTATGGCGGTTTTGAGCCTTGATGAAGATTAAAAATTATTTATTGAAAGGGAAATTATAAATGAATAACGGAATTGAAAACGGATATTATCACGAAATTACACCTGCGGGTTTTGGTATAGCTATTAAAGCCGGAAAAGTTTTATTTTCTGAACAGTCAGATTTTCAGAAGGTAGAAGTTTTTGAAACAGAAAGTGATTTAGGCAGAGTTCTAACACTTGATGATTTAATGATGACGACCGAAGGTGATGAATTCCATTATCACGAAATGATTTCACATATTCCGATGATGCACCACAAAGCACCAAAATCAGTTCTTGTAATAGGAGGCGGTGACGGCGGTACTGTTAGAGAAGTTTAGAAACATAAAACTGTTGAAAGAGTTGTTCTTTGCGAAATCGACGGCATGGTTATTGATGCTTGCAAAAAATATCTTCCGACAATTTCTTGCGGTTTGTCTGACTCAAGAGTAGAAATTCTTGTTCAGGACGCAATCGAATATATCAAAGATAAAAAGAATGAATTTGATATCGTTTTGATTGACTCAACAGACCCTATGGGCCCTGGAGAAGGATTGTTTACAGAAGAATTTTACACAAATGTAAAAAATTCTTTAAAAGAAGGCGGTATTGTTGCAGCACAATCTGAAAGCCCGTTTGTAAATAAAGAAGAAATTAAAAAAATGTATAATTTGTTGAAAAAAGTATTTCCTGTTTGCTCAACATATACATCAAATATTCCGACATACCCTGGTGGATATTGGGCTTGGGCATTCTGTTCAGAAAGTGTAAAACCATTGTCTTACTTTGCGGATGACAGATACGAAGATATCGTAAAAACTTGCAAAATCTATAATAGAGATTACCACAATGCAAGATTTGCACTTCCAAATTATTTGAAAGAACTTTTGTAATAAACTGGAGGAAAAATGTCTGAAAAAAAGTTAAAACTTCTTTATGATGCGAGTTTTATATCGTTTTTGCTTGATAAGTCGGCAAAAAGAAGTGGTATATTTTTTGTTGCGTACAATCTTTATAGAGAGTTGCTAAAAAAGGACGATATTGAGTTAACCCTATATTGCAATTATAGAAGGTACTGGTATCTGAAAGATGTTTTGGCTAATTGCAAAGAACTCGGTAATAATGAGCAAATAAAGGTAATATGTGATACAAATGCACTATTATCTTTTTGCTCATATCTGAATTACATAAGCCAAAAAAGATCTGACAAAAAGGATAATTTTGCCAAAAAAGTTGCTCGTTTTATTACATATAGAGCATTTAAAATATATGATAAATTTGCTACTTATGACCGAAGTTTTGAAACGAAAATAAAAGATTTTGATGCTTGTTTGTCACCATTTGGTGTTTTTCCGATGGAGATAAGAAAAAATAAAAAACTTAAAAGATTTTTGTTTTTGCATGATGCAATCCCGATTATAATGAAAAATCTGTACGGTGAAGAATGTTTTAAGGACTTTAAAGGGTTTTATGATATTGTTGAAACGATAAATAAGCAGGATTATTATTTCGCAGATTCAATTTCTACAAGGAATGATTTTATAAAATATGTTCCGAGTATAAACCCTGAAAATATTAAGGTTACTTATCTTGGGGCAAATGAGAATTTTTACCATGAAGAAAATATTGAAAAAATAAACAAGGTAAAAGCAAAATACAATATTCCTTTGGATAAAAAATACAATTTCAGTTTGTGTTCATTAGAACCAAGAAAAAATTTGATTTTTGCCATAAAGAATTTTATCGAATTTATTAAAAAGAATAATATTGACGATTTCGTTTTTGTGCTTGGTGGTGGACATTGGGACAAGTTTTTGACTCTTTTGGAAAAAGAAATCGACGACCTCGATGATTATAAAGACAAAATTCTAAAAATCGGATATGTGGATGATGAGGACTTGGCGGCTTTATTCAGTGGGGCGGAAATGTTCGTTTATCCTTCTGTTTACGAAGGTTTTGGCATGCCTGTGTTGGAGGCAATGCAATGCGGATGTCCTGTTATTACGTCAAATGTTTCATCGCTTCCTGAAGTTATCGGAGATGCCGGAATTCAGATTGACCCATACAAAAATGAAGAACTCGTTGAGGCTTACGAAAAAATGTATTTTGATGAAAACTTTAGAAAAGAATGTAGTCAAAAAGGTTTGGAAAGAGCGAAGAATTTTTCTTGGGAAAAGTGCGTTAATAAAGTGCTGGCAGTTATGAAATCAAAAATATAAAATCAATTTTTGGTAAACTTTTTTGATAAACATCTTGAAAAACTCAAAATATTCTTATAAAATAGGTGTGAATTCAAAGGGGTATTATGACAACAAATCAAAAACGTATCTTAATAGTAGATGATGATGACGAAATCAGAGAACTTTTGGAATTTGACGTGGCTCAAAGCGGGTATTTTGTGGACACTGCAAAAGACGGTTTGGAAGGTTTGAATAAGGCTTTAAACAATAGTTATGACTTGATTTTGCTTGATGTAATGATGCCTAAAATGAATGGTTTTGATGTTGCCAAAAATATTCGTCAGGCAAAACTTGCGATACCAATTCTTATGCTTACTGCAAAAGGTACGATTGATGATAAAACAGAAGGTTTTGATTGCGGTGCGGATGATTATCTCGTCAAACCTTTTGATATTCAAGAAGTTTTGTTGAGAATTAGAGTTTTGCTCAGAAGAAATCAGGTTGAGGATAAAAATTCTATTACTGATGAAATTTTGAATGTCGGTGATATCCAGATTTTTCCTGAAACTCTTGAGTGTGTTGTTGTTAATAAACGAACTAAACTTACACCGACAGAATTTGAAATTTTATATAGTTTAATGCAGCATTTTAATCATCCTGTCACCCTTGCAACTTTGTTGGATGAAGTTTGGGGATATGACAGTAATGAAGATGTTAGAATGTTGAGGGTTCATGTCGGAGGGTTGCGTAATAAGATTGAGCCGGCTCCGAAAACTCCAAAATATCTTCATACCGTTACAAATGTGGGTTACAAATTAACACCGTTTGCGGAAGGTTAATTTTATGGGACATTTTAAATTTAAAAGATTGAAAATTGTTGAACAGATTGCGATTGTTTTCTTTTTTGCAGTCTTAATCCCGATGATTGTCAGCGGTATTATAATCAATAATATAAATCAGCAATCTATGCGTTATCAGCTTCGTGAATCCGCAGTTTTGATAGCAAATATGGTGTCTGATGAGATAGATTTTTTTTCCAATATTATCAACAACAGTCTTGAAATAGTTGCAGTTACCATAAATGAGCTTCCGAATGATTATCAAAAAACTAAATATTTGAATAAGGTTGCTAAAACTTTTGATAACTGCGAAAAATTGGAAATAATTAAGGGAAAAACCCAACTTAAAAAAAAGCATGATAAAAACCTTGAGGATAACAAAGCTACCGTTTCAATACCGTTAGAACAAGATAAATTTTTGGTTGCAACGTATACGTTAGAAGATTTGCAGGATGAATTATTTTCGTCTTTACAGGATGACGCAAGACAAATTTATGTTATGACCGCAGAAGGTAAATTGATTGCGGCTCATAATTATACAGACAGTGTTTTTAAAGAAACGATGTCACTTTTGCCGAAAAATCTTAAAACAGATAAACCTGTGATTTTCGGAGATGTAAAAAATCAACCGCTTGTTTATGTTCACAAGCAAAATCCGAAGATTACAATTATTGTAAATACAACTGAAAGAGTTACAAATAAAGCTATTAACGACAATAGGGCAAAAATTATTTTATCATTCCTTTTTGCAACTCTCGTAATCCTTTCTGTAACTGCATTGTATATTTATTATCTTTATATAAATATAAGACAGTTGTTTAAAGGTATAATAGCTATTTCAAAAGGTAATTATGAACGTCAAATTAGGCTTTTGACGACGGTTTTCACTCCTTACGAAATAATATTTCTTGCTTTTGAGTTTAACAGAATGGCGGGGGAAATTCATAAATCGTATTTGCAATTAATGAAAAATAATATTGAGTTGAAAAAATTAAATGAATTTCGTTCAAACTTGATAGATACGGTCAGCCACGAGTTAAGAACTCCTTTAACAAGCATTCAGGGGTATACGACAAGGCTTATGAGGCAGGATATTCAAATTGATGAGGCTACAAAACAAAAATCTTTGAGAATTATTAAAGAACAATCTGAAAGACTAAAGCATTTGATTGAAGATTTGTTGACAATTCCTGATATAGAAGATATGAGATTGCGGACAAACGTCGAAAGTGTCTGGCTTTACGAGGTTATCGAAAATGCGTTGTTGTTGATAAAAAATAAAGATAATAAAGAAATTGTCGTTAATGTGTCGGAAGATTTTCCGGAAGTTTCGGGCGATAAAGGCAGATTGGAACAAGTTTTTACAAACCTTATCGAGAATGCAGCAAAATATGCCTATCCTGATACGAAAATCTATGTTGATGCAATAGTTGAGGACAATATGGCAAAGATTTTTGTAAAAAATAAATGCGATATAATTCCGAAAGATAAGATAAATACACTTTTTGAAAAATTTATTAGGCTTGATGATAATACTACAAGAACCACTCGCGGTTCGGGTTTGGGGTTATTTATCGTTAAAGGGCTTGTTGAAGCGATGAAGGGTTCTATAAAACTTTCGTCTGATGAAGAATGGGGTTTTTGCGTGGAAGTTGATTTGGAACTTGCGACGGATGAGGTTAGTATTTAATGCAACGAGCAATAGAGGCGGCAAAGGCTTGCGGACAAGAAATTGCAATAGGGGCGGTTATAGTAAAAAATGGCGAGGTAATTTCATCGGCTTGCAATAAAAAGGAAGAATTAAAAGATGTGACAGCACATGCCGAAATTCTTGCAATTCGTCAGGCGGAAAAAAAACTCGGGAATTGGCGACTTTCGGATTGTGAATTATATGTGACTTTAGAACCATGCCCGATGTGTGCGTGGGCAATTATTCAATCCGGCATGAAGGCAGTTTATTTCGGTTCGTATGACAGAAATTATGGTGCATTAGGTTCTGTGGTGGATTTGCGAAAGCTTGCCAATTCAAAGCTTAAAGTTTACGGCGGAATTAATGAGGATGAGTGTGACAAAATTTTAAAAGAATGTTTTGAAAAAATCCGAAAGTGAACTTTTTTAAACAGACTTTTCTCAAAAGTTGATTTGTGATAAAATTCTGTTATGGAATTTGAAGAGAAAACGCTTGATAGTGAATGCGTATATGACGGAAAAATAATGACGGTCTACAGAGATAGTGTAAAAATTTCTGACGGTCATAAATCTTTTAGAGAAGTAGT
>ONYB01000026.1 GCA_900321895.1 uncultured Brachyspira sp. | reverse complement strand
TTATGGCACAAAGCATAATGCCACAATACAAAAGTGTTATCGGCGGATTTATCAACGGTTTTTCGTGGGGTGTTATTGCAATCGTGATGTCGGCACTCGGATTTATCGCACAAGCAAAAGGTATTATTCCTGTACTTCTTGTAGTTGCACTTATACCTGCAATATCATCACTGTTCATATTGAAAAACCTGTTTGATGAAAAATAAAAGCTACCTCGATCTACAGTAAAAGACATCCAAAAACCAGAGAAGTTAGCAATATAACACCACTCACGAATTACTCTCACAAGTCTTAGCATGGCTCAAAACCTAAGACAACAAAGCCTGCCCTCTCTCAAAAGTAGAGGGTTATGACACTAAGATAGAGAAAGTTTTTAGCTCTCCCAAAACGTCGAGCGATCCCTATCGCCCCAACCTATACCATTACATCAAAAAATCTTTTTATTTCTTGATTTTGACGTTTTTGAGCAGCTTTTTCCTGCAAATAGGAAATTTTATATAATAAACTGTTTGAAGCTAAATCTAAAGATAAACGTTTATCCATTTCATGCAACATACTCAAATCATGCTCGCCACCAAAAGAGTTCATATTCGCAACAGAACTCTGAAAAGAATTTGATGCATTCATCATATTCATTGCGGCATTATTCATATTGTTCATAGCATTAAAACGTGCGATTGATGAAACTAACATTTATACTAACCTCAAAACATGTATCAATTTCTACATGTATATAATACTATTATTTTGAAAATTTTGCAATAGCTATTTCTAATAATATTGGGATAATTTCTAAAATTCAAGCTATACCGCCTTATTAACCTGCTTACCTACTAACTTCCTTACCTTTTTATGAACTTTTGTAACAAAAATAACAAGTTGTGAAATTAGATAATCTATATATACTTTATATATATGGAAACATTAAATAAACATAAGATATTAAGAGAGAGAAAGAATAATCCGTTTAAAATAGAGAGAGAAAATTATTCCTTATTCCTACCTTCCTAAAACAAAATTACCCCTCAGATGAGGGGCTTTTTTTGATCAAAAAAGAGAGAACCGAAGTCCTCTCTTCTCTTTTTATTTATTAAGCAATTACTTGATTGAACCAACTTTGTGGATTTTGATGAAGTTTGTACCACCTTCGTGGATTTCAGGAATTGAACCTGAGAAAATAACAGTATCGCCATCATTCAATCCGAGTTCTTCTTTCAACATTTTGTCAATATTTTTCAAAGTTTTGTTGTCCAAGTTACCGTTAATTTTAACAGGAACAGGGATAACACCTCTGTACAATTTGTTTGTTCTGCAAAGGGTTTTGTCAGGACAACAAGCAAAGATTGGAGCACTCAATCTGCCTTCTGATAAAAATTTCGCAGTAAAGCCTGTTTTTGTAATAGCAACGATTGCTTTAACATTCATTTTCTTAGTCATATCCGCGATTGACATACCGATAGCCATTGCTTGAATATCTTTTTCTTCTTCAATCATCTTTCTCTGGAATTTATTTCTTCTCAAGAACGGTGAATTTTGAACTTCGTCAGCAACTTTTTTCATCATCTTAACAGCTTCGATAGGGTAAGCACCCGCAGCAGTTTCGCCTGAAAGCATTGTTGCATCAGCTCCGTCAAGAATTGCATTTGCAACGTCTGAAGTTTCGGCACGAGTTGGAATTGGGTTTTCAATCATGCTTTCCAACATCTGAGTTGCTACGATAACAACTTTTTTCTTGACGTTAGATTTTCTAATAATAGTTTTTTGAACGATAGGCACTTTTTCTGTTGAAATTTCAATTCCCAAGTCGCCACGAGCAACCATGATACCGTCTGAAACATCAATGATTGAATCAATATTTGCAACAGCTTGAGGTTTTTCAATCTTAGAAATAATTTTGATGTTACCTTTGCCATAGCCTTCCAAAAGTCCACGAAGTTTAACAACATCTTCGGCTTCTCTTACAAACGAAAGACCAACGTAGTCGATATCGTTTTCAGCAGCAAATTTAACAAACTTCAAATCTCTTTCGGTCAAGACTTCCAAGCTGCCTTGTGAACCAGGGATATTGATACCTTTTCTTTGTTTCAATAGACCGTCTGTCAAAACTTCTGCAAAAATAACTCTATCTTCGACCTTTTTAACTTCTAACTGAAGTTTACCGTCATCAATCATGATTTTTTCGCCCGGAGTAACGTCATCTGCCATGCCTTTGTAGTCAACAGGAAGAATGTCGCCCGTAATACCGGTTTGGTGACGAAATTTAAGGATTTGACCTTTTTTAATTTCAATAGGATCACCAATTTCACCCATTCTGATTTTTGGACCCTGAAGGTCTAAAAGTACCGGAATTAAAGTTTTTTCTTCCTTTTCAATTTCTCTGATGTAGTTCAAATTAGTTTTGTGAAATTCTTCTGTACCGTGTGAAGAATTGATTCTGAACATTGTAACGCCGGCTTTATATAATTTTCTGATCATTTCTTTTGAATTTGTTGCGGGGCCAAGCGTTGCAACGATTTTAGTCATAGTATACTCTTTCATCATCTTCTCCTTTTCAATGTATATTTATGCTAATTCGCTAGTCGTATTTTATAAAAATAAACTTTACAAAATCTTATTTCTAATATATACTATAAACAAAATTTATTTTCTAGTATGTATTAGTTAGAAAGATGAGGAAGTAGAAAATGAACAAATTTTTAGTTGGGTTAATGGCATGTGGTTTATTTGCAACTACCGTCATTCCTGCATGTGCAGCAAACATTGCTGACGTAAGCTCCAGCTACTGGGCTTCAAAAGAAATTAACGAAGTAGTTGATGACAACATTATGTCACTTTCAGGTGACAAATTTAATCCTGAAGGCAGTGTTGCCAGAGTAGACTTCGTTCAGTCTTTGTTAAAATTGTTAACAAACGACAACTTGGACGTTAAAATTTCTAACATTTTCTCTGATGTAAAATCAGGCGATGCTTATTACAATGACGTTTTACGTTCACAACAATTAGGTTTGGTTTACGGTTATCCGGACGGGACTTTCAAACCTAAGAGAACTATGTCAAGAGCCGAAACTCAGTCTGTAATCAGCCACATCACAAAAGATATGGACACAGATACTTCTGTATTAAACAGATTCTCAGATGCAGATACTATCCCTGCTTGGGCTCAAAAACCTTATGCAAAAACACTTAACTACGGCATCTACGTAAACTATCCAAAACCTAATGAATTGAGACCTAACGATGTTCTTTCAAGAGCAGAAGCTGCTGTTATCCTTTCAAGATTGAAAGACAAAATCGGCTTGGTTAAATCTCAGTACAAAGGTAGCGAACTTCTTGCTACTGAACACTTGAACACAACTAAGAAAGCTCCTTGCAACGAAGTTGCTATTCAAGCTAACGCTAACGTAATCAAAGAAGGTAACGTTATCCCTGTTGCTTTTGCTGAAAAATTCAAATCTGATAAATCAGCAGCAGGCGACGCTGTTTACTTCACAGCTAAAGAAGACATCGCAACTGAAGAAGGAACAGTTTTGTTCCCTGCAGGCACTAAATTCAACGCTCAAATTCTTGATATTAAAGATCCAAAATGGTTCAACAAAAACGCAAGAGTTTATGCTCAGTTGACAAGTGCTGAACTTCCTTCAGGTCAAAAAGTTTCTATGGACGCTAAACCGTTCTACAAAAACTATGAATTAAAAGAAGGTCCTTGGATGACAGCCGGTAAATTGGCAATGTATACAGTTGCCGGTGGTGCTGTCGGTACCGGTGCAGGTGTTGGTTTTGCATTCATTCCTGACCCTACAAAAATCGGTACAGGTATCGCAATCGGTGCTCCTGTAGGTGCTGCTGTAGGTTTGGCTACAGGTTTGGTTACAAAAGGTCTTAACTACCACGCTAAAGACGGAGAAGAAATCAAAGTTATCTTGTTGAAAGATACTGCAATTTCAAAAAGCAGCCTTTAATCGGTAGCCTTTTATAAAATCGGAAAAGAGATTGAAGAAATTCAATCTCTTTTTTTATACCCAAAAGCCCTAGCCAAAAAGCAGGATAGCCACTGCCCGAGTGACTGTCGTAAAAACTTTTCAAAATTTTAAAATAAACATGTACAATTTATAGGAGAAGTTTATGAAAAAGTATTTAATGTATTTAGGCGTCTTGGGATTGCTGGCAATTCCGGCACAAGGAGCTTTTGCGTGGGACATGTCTTACCTCAATCCACTACCTTACGTCGGAATAGGTCAAAACAAAACTGGTTTCAGCCTCAACCCATTCACTGG
>ONYB01000016.1 GCA_900321895.1 uncultured Brachyspira sp. | reverse complement strand
TAAGGAAGTGACCGCAGGGTCATTTTTTTTGCAAAAATCAGGTGTCTTGAATTCGAATCGAGAATGTTCCTCAGATATTCGGAACATTCGGCGATTTTACCCGTTCGGGTATCCTGCCTCGTACGGCTCGTGTTGCTCGCCTACGATGCAAGAGAATTCGCTTGGAGGTATTTTTAATAAGATAAAGAAGTGACCTGTTTGGGTCATTTTTGGGACGAAGTTTAGGGTTAGGGAATAGATTTGCGGGGATTTTGTTTATGTTTTATATCTTCATAACGATAATTTATTGCAAGTTTGCGTGGTGAAACAATCTTCATTATTATTAATTATTATGAGTAATAATTATTTTCAAAAATGTATCGATAAAATTCGTGGAAAGAAGAAGATTAATGTCGCAAATCCAAAGTTGGCTTTTGGAGAAAAATTTATCTATTCTCAAGTTGATTCGCAAGATTTGATATCTTCGTATCTTTTATCAGACAAGCCGGTTTTAATGAGCCGTTTCGGAACTGTTGAACTCGAAACTGTTCGTCAATATCTAAAGCACCAAAAGCGAAAAGAAGTTTTTGATCCGTTTCAAAAAGAATATATGGAAAGCACTCCTGGGTTCTTTCCTGTCGACGATTACAACATGACTAAGTTCGCTTGCGAACAAATTGAGGTTACGAAAAAGGTAGATATAATGTCTGTTCGTCGTGAAAAGTTTGAAGAAGAAATGTGCCTTCGCTATCTTCCGGAAAACTCAAAACTCGTTGATATTAACAGCTTGTCCTCTCCGATGAACTATTCTCGTCCGTGGTCAAAACATCTTGCAGGTAAAAAAGTTTTGGTAATTCATCCTTTTGAAAATTCAATCCGTAAACAGTATGCAAAGCGAGATTTGTTGTTCAAAAATCCGGAGGTATTGCCGGAGTTTGAGCTTTTAACCTATAAGCCGGTTCAGGGAATTGCGGACAGCAAAAAAGATTTGCCGTTTGAAACTTGGTTCGATGCTCTTGATTATATGAAAAATGATATTTCAAAAATTGATTATGATGTTGCTATAATCGGTGCTGGAGCTTACGGCATGTTCTTGGTAGCTTTTTGTAAAGATATGGGCAAGCAAGCTCTACACCTCGGCGGTGCTACACAAATTTTGTTCGGAATAAAAGGTAAACGTTGGGATAGCTGCGGCTATTATAACGAACATTGGGTAAGACCTTCGGCGGATGAAACTCCAAAAGGTGTTGAAAGATTTGAGCATGGAACTTTTGCTTATTGGTAATTAGTCTTCTTGATTCTTTTCGATATATTCGATAATATCAAGGGCTAGTTCGTGTCTTAATTCTTCAGGTGCGTGCTTTAGATATTCCATTGCGTGTGAAACTTTGATGTTTTTATCGTACCAGCGGCGAAGGATGTAGTTGTATTGTTCTTCTAATGACATTTCAAAATCGATATCTTTGAGTTTGTCGATAACGTATTCCGCACAAATTGTTTGGAGGTTTTCATCGGCTTTTTCAAGCATTGCGATTGCTCTGCTGACTACCGGATCGATATCGTACCAACGTTTTTGTTGTTGTTTCATACTAAAGCTCCTTATTTCTTAAATCGTGTTTGCATTTTAGCACAATTTTAGATATTTTTAAAGGGTTTTTGTAAATAATTCGCCAAATTTTTCTGCTGTTGTATAATACAATTATGTTGATTAAGAAGATATTAGCTTTATTTATATTAATGATGTTTCTGACCGTAAATTCAGCGTTTGCGGAAGTTTTGCAGGGGCATGCCGAAAAGGATGATCAAATTCAACAGCTTCAGCAGGAATTGTTTACGGGAAAAGTAGAAACTCTTGAACGTTCGGATGTTATTCACATGACTGTTTCTCAGGTCTTGGATTCTAATATTAACATTGAGGGTGACGAGTTTTTTGCGGAAGTGGTGAATGATGTTTCGGGCGATTCGGGGGTTATAATTCCGAAAGGAACTCTTGCACATGGCAAGATTGCTCAAACTACAGATGCAAAAAGACTGGGGCGTTCGGCACAAATTACGCTTGATTTCGACTATTTGATTACTCCTGACGGTAGAGAAATTCCGATTGAGGGAAGAATGTCCACAAAGTTGCATCCTGTTGTGGAAACCTCAAAAATTGTAGCACAAGATGTAGGATATACCGTTGCCGGCGGGGTTGTCGGCGGATTTCTTGCCCTGAATTGGCTTGGGCTTGAGGCGGCGATAGCCTCTCAAGGTTATACACTTGCCGGTGGTGCAGCTGTTGGGGGTGCAATCGGCTTGGGTGCAGCACTTTTTAGAAAAGGCAGTGAGGTTTTGATTGCTCCTGGAGATGAAATCAAGGTTAAGATTAATACTTCGGTTAAATTACCTGTTTACAAAGATACGGCACTAATGCAACACGAACTTTTCTATCCGGGGCTTGATATTTTTATAAGTGATATTAAGCATGAGGCTGATCCGTTTGGGGAAGTAAATACGATTACTTTGACTATAATGATTACAAATATGTCGGATAAAACTCTTTCGGGGCTTGATATGGCTTTGGTGAATGATTACAATGCTGTTTTCAGACCTTCGATTTTTGGTGAAACAAAGTTGATGTTCAAGCAAATCAAACCGGGGGATAAGGTTGTCGGGCATATTTCGTTTGCTGTGGATAATATAAACCGCAGATTTTGGTTGACGTTTTATGATAGAGTGACGAAAAAACCGCTGTCAAAGATTTCGCTTGATAACGCATACAAAAACGTTTCGGCAAAGACGAAAAAGAAAAATGATAAATTGAGAGAGAAAAAGACAAATTTCAAAAAAGAGAACGATCCGTTGGATTTGGACATGTAGGTTTGTAAACTTTTGGCGGTGCAGGACTTGTAATAAAGAAATTTTGTGTTACAATATTAGTAATAATTGGCAGAAAAGAAAGCAGAGGAAAATTTATGGTGTGTGGTAAGCTAGAAATCGATATTTTAAATTCAATTTGGAATATGACTGCAGATTTTGAAGATAGAGATATTTCTATTCAAGATGTAGTTGATGACTTAGCACAAAACGGCATAGACAGAGCTTATACGACTATCAAGACGGTAATGGACAGACTTACCGTAAAAAGTATTCTTGTAAGATATAAGGTTGGTAAAAAATTCTTTTACAAGGCTGCAATGGATAGAACTGAAATGGCATCAGAAGCTATTAGAGAAATTTCTACACAGTTCTTTAATAACAGCCCTGTCGAAATGATTCATTTTATTGAACGTGAATTTGATTTAGTAAAATAATGGAAGATTTTAAAGAAAATAGAGCTTTTGTGGCGGTTCTTATCAGAAAGGTTTTGATAGGGGCTTTGACGGTTGGCGAGGCTGTTCGTAATTTTCCGTTTGATACGGGGGACAAAAGCCTTGAGGCGGCATATCATGCCTTGGTTCATTATGAGGCGGATGAAGATTTGCGTCGTCGTGATTTGATGTACAGAGAAGAGCAGGACGAGTATATGGAAATGATTGCATATACTCTCGATAAGGGCGACAGTTTGCCTGATAATATTATAAGAAATTACGAAAAATATTACTCGGAATCGAGTATTCCGCACAAGCACGACAGAAAAGGTGCAATTCGGAGTTTTTTACGTTTTTTGAATGTAAAATAATTTTAAATTAAGGCAATTTCTGCATATAAAAATACTTTATATATAAGTAAGTGTAAGTAGTAGATTTTTGTGTGGAAATTTAATGGAAATCAATTCAAGACCGTTAAGTTTAGGCGGAATAAATACAAGATACGGTTATTACAGAAGTCGGAATGTTAGATTTGGGGCAAATCCGGCTCCTGATAGTTTTGAATTGATGACTTTAAACAAATTTACTACGGAATATAATCTTCAAAAAGCTATTAATGAAAACCCGAAGATTAAAAACATTTTGAATATGCATAATTTGCCGTGTAAATTAAATATGGAAACAATCCGAGATTTGCAGGAACACCACGCAAAAGATACAAAAGATATTGCTCTAGGAATTATTGAAAATCTTCCGCTTGCACTTAAAAACAAAACTGACAAAAGTGCCGTTGAAAGAGCTGCCTTTCTTCATGATACGGGCAAAGCACTTATTCCCGATGAAATATTAAATAAGCATGGCAAGTTGACCGAGGCGGAAACTGAGATTATGCACACCCATTCCGAATTGAGTTACGAGCTTTTGAAAATCGGCGGATTGGATAAGAAAACTCTTGCACTTATAAAAAATCATCACCAAAATGCAACAAAAACAGGTTATCCGCTTGTTGATAAGACATTTTTTGCCGACGTAAACCAACAAATCGTGTCGATTTCCGACAAATATTCCGCACTTACCGAAAAACGACCTTATAAAGAACCTCTCACGGAAAAGCAGGCTTTGACAATTATTTATAAAGATGTTAAGGACGGAAAATTTAACCCGCTGATTTTTAATTCGTTGGTGAAGTATACTGGCATGGGCGGAACTTCTGAAAAAATAACTTTATTTAATTGACAATTCTCAAAAAATCATTAATCTAAATGATAACAAAAGAAGTTTTAATGTCTATAATGTGGATATTAAGATAAGGGTAGAGTAGTTATGTTTTCAAAAATGATACAAAATTTATTGTCATCAAGTGGCAAATCTGCAGCGATGCAGAGGTATGCGACATTAAATTCGCAGGTGGAAGGGCTCAAAAACCGCACGGCGGAAGCCAGCCCGATGGATACTCTTTACCCGAAAAACAGAGTAAATAACGACCCTAATTCTTTTGAAAATATTCTGAAAACGTCAAACCCTGTAACAAGTGATTTCGGCAGTATTTTGCTCGGGCCTCAGTCAATGAAGGTCAATGCAAATATTGTAAAAAATCCGTCTGTAAGCAGTTTAAATACTACAATTCAAGAACTCGGATCAACGAATTCCGTAACGGCAACAAGTTCAAAATCACAAATCCTCGATATGATTACAAAAATCTCTGAAAAGCACGGGGTGGATGACAAGTTGGTAAAAGCACTTATCAGGCAAGAGTCGGGCTTTAACCCTAAAGCTACATCAAAATCAGGAGCAATGGGACTTATGCAGCTTATGCCTGCAACCGCAAAAGGTTTGGGTGTACAAGACGCATACAACCCTGTACAAAATGTAGAGGGTGGGGTCAAGTATTTGAAATCAATGTTAAATCGTTACAATGGCAACATAATTTTGGCACTTGCTGCGTATAATGCAGGGCCGGGGGCTGTTGATAAGTATTCTGGTGTTCCTCCGTATGCTGAAACGCAGAATTATGTGAAGAACATCTTGGCAAATTATTTGTAATTTTTCGTGTGATGACGGGGTTGATATCGATGATGTATTAAGGTTAATAAGTGAATAAGTGAATTCGCCCAGTTAGGGCTCGTGAATAAGTTCTTTTCGTTCGCTTCGCTCAATAACTGCTTTGGTGCAACGCACCCGATAAGCACTTATTACCTTATTCACCTATTAACTTATTTACCTGATTTCAAAAGCAGGTTAATTCCTTCTTGCTTTTCCTTAACTCCCCCTTTTGCACAAAAAACTTTTTTCTGATACAATTTTTTTGTAGAAACGGAGATAAGTGAAAGGTTATAAATGAAATTTTCATCATCTTTTAAGGTAGGACTTTTGGCAATAATTTCTATTGTATTGCTTGTCGGTATTGTGTTGAGGGTTAAAGGAAGAGCGTTTTCTTCCGCTGATAGAATTGAAATCCAGTTCAAGGATGTGAATGGCATGCGTCCTGGTTCAAGCGTTCAGATGATGGGGATTAAGGTCGGACAGGTTGAGGAAATTACTCCTGTGATCACCGCTGATAACAACTATGTAAAGGTTAAATTTGTTATCACGGAGCCGAATATAGAAATTCCGAAAGCCTCTATGTTCAGTATTCAGCAGTCAGGCTTGATTGGTGAATTATTCCTTGAAATTACTCCGCCTAAGACTAGAACCCTTTATATCCCGATGGTTAATAAGGATGTGCTTTATAAAGATGATAAAGTCCAAATGAGATTGGATAACGAGTATTACGAGGTCGGTAAAATCAAAAATATTGAAGTTATTTCTCGTGATGCCGTTCCGTATAGCTCGAGAGATAAAATTAAAACAACTTATGCTTATAAAATCGATTACGTGGTAGATTTGCCGGGGTTGCTTTTGCCGGAATTTGTAAAAGGTCAGGCAATTAAAAATAATAAGGGCGAAAAAATGTTGAGAATTTCTACCCTCGACGATACTATATTGCCACATCCTAAGCAAACCTCGCCTTATACAATTCTTGAGCCGATGAGAATTGCAGACTTTATGGAATGGCAGTACAAAGCGGCTGAAACCCTTACTGAAACTAACCAAAAGGTTAACGCACTTTTGTCTGATGAAACTATTGCAGAACTCAAAGCTACTATCGCCCATATTGATGATATTACTAAGGGTGCTAATACTACGATTGAGAGGGTTAATGAGCTTCTGGATGACTCCAAGAGCGATATTGAACAGTTGATTGTCTTGATGAACCAAGCAACTAACGACTTCAACAAATTGTCTTCAAATATCAACGGAATTATCGGAGATCCTCAGTTCAAAAAATCTTTGTACAACACAACAGCGTCAGTTGACCAGTTGTCCAAGAACTTGAACAAGATTATGGGTAACGAAAAAGAGGCTGAACAAATGGCTGCCGATATCAGAACGATTGCCCACAACATCAATGAAATCAGTGCGTTTGTGAACACAATGACAAAAGATACAAAACTCAAAAAACAGTTGACAGACACTGTTGATAATGCGAATGCGGCAATGATTCAGATAAACTCGACACTTTCGACAATGAATCAACTTACACCTGAAAATAAAACTCAACTGCAAACAATTTTGGAGGAAACTTCAACAACAACTTGCAACTTGAGAAAATTCTCAGAAAAACTGAATAAGAGATTTTTATTGTTCAGATTGATGTTCTAAGATGTTGAGTGGCGGAAAGAAATCTTCGCCCTTCATTTATAAATAAGGAAATTTCCATGCCACAGGGGACAAAGTATGAAAAATTTAAAGACTGAAATTACAAAAATCCACTATGATAAAAATGCGAAAGGTGTACTTTTTAATTTTTTGAAATTTGCGTCGTTTTTTTACGGAATTGGTAGCGGGTTGAAAAACTTGATGTATGACAAAAATATTATCAAACCGAAAAAAGTTGATGCATTTCTTGTTTCTGTCGGAAATGTTACCACGGGCGGAGTCGGGAAAACTCCTGTAGTTTCAGAAATAGCAAAATATTTTGTGAATAAAGGGTTTAAAACTGCGATTGTTTCTCGTGGGTATGGCGGACGACTTTCTAATAAGCAGGTAAATTTGATATCTGACGGTGAAAAGATTTATTACAATGCAAGACTTGCAGGTGATGAACCTTTTTGGCTTGCACAGAATACCGGTGGTGTGGTTGTTGTGACCTCAAAAAATAGGTTTGAGGCTGCAAAGTATGCGATAGAAAAGTTTGGTGTGGAGCGAATTGTCCTTGATGACGGATTTCAACACCGAAAACTTTTTCGAGATTTGGACATTGTTTTGTCTGATAGCGAAAAAGGTTTCGGAAACGAAAATCTATTGCCGGCAGGCCCCTTGCGAGAAGGAACAGAGGCGTTTAAACGAATTGACAGAATGGTAATTGTAAGCAAAAATCTTGACCACAAACGTGCCGAAAAGATTGCAAAAATAACCGAAAAAAGGATGAAAATCCCAACCTTTTTATGCAAAACCGAACCTGATTGCGTTTATAATATTAAAACAGGTGAACCGTTGGTTGTCGGAGCTGAAATTACGGCGATGTGTGCAATCGGGCAGCCGGAACAGTTTTTTGCGTTTTTGAAGGATTTCAATGTGAAAGAAAAATTTGCTTTTGATGACCATCATCACTACGTGAAAGAGGATTTGCCGTCGGGTGTGATTGTTACAACCGAAAAAGATGCGGTTAAGCTTTCTGATTTCGAGAGAGATGATATTTATGCCCTAAAATTGAAGATTAACCTTGATGTTGATGGGTTAATCGAAGGAAAGGCGGACTGATTTTATGGCGAATTTGTCCGAGGAAGAAAGAATTGAAAAAATTGTTACCGGGCTGAAAAACGCAAATCAACCGAGGAGTGAGTTTGTTCATCTTATGGACTCTTTTAATGATCCGTATTTGGTGTTGATTGCGTGTATTTTGAGCTTGAGAACCAACGACAAAACAACGTATCCTGCGACTTTGAGAATGTTAAAACTCGGCAGAACTCCAAAAGATTTTGCAAATTGTGACGTAAAAGAATTGGAAAAAGCAATTTATCCTGTCGGTTTTTATGCAAACAAGGCAAAGCAGATTGTCGAACTTTCAAAGGAGCTTGTTGAAAAATATAATTCAAAAGTACCGCCCTCTATTGAAGAAATGGTAAAATTCAACGGTGTTGGCAGAAAGACCGCAAATCTTGTCATGAGCAGAGGTTTTAATCTTCCGGCAATTTGCGTGGATGTCCATGTCCATAGAATTTTTAACAGATTGGGCTATGTAAAGACAAAAAATCCCGAAGAAACAGAATTCGCTCTGAGGGAAAAACTTCCGGAAAAATATTGGATTGATATAAATACTCTTCTTGTGACGCATGGACAAAATGTTTGCAAACCCACAAAACCGCTCTGTGACAAGTGTCCGATTAGCGAATTCTGTAAAAAGTTAATATAAGTATACAAAATAGCAAAAAAATTTTTTTCAGTAATTTATAAAAGTAGTGTATAAAAAAAGGACTTGATAATGAAGATTACAAGAATTGCAGAAAGTGTAAAAAACAGAATTAATATTTCCTCTTATATAAAGAAGGAACGTGAGCTTAATAAGTATGTAGAATTACATGACTTGGGCTCGCTAAATTCGGATGCGTTTAACAAGTTGAATGATGCACGTGGAGTTATTGCAAATTTTGCCCAAAAGAATAATGTTAAAGTTGATGTGTTTAACTCACATCTGGAAAAAGACGGTGTTAGCGATTACTTTATCTTGAAGGTAAGTAAGGACAACGGCAGGTGGTACAAAAATAAGTTGATGCATGCCGATACTTCTACGACGTATAATTACAAAACCAAAAACAGTCCTGTGCTCTCTCACAAAGATAAAGCAGGAAATCCGTCGTTGGCAGGTTCTTATTATTCGGAAGATGATTTCTTGAGAAATATTTACAGAACCATTGAAAACTTCACGAATAAATTGAACAGGTCTTCAGAAAAACGAAATAAAAAGTAAAAACTCCCGAAATCTCGGGAGTTTTTTTAGTTTTTGAAAATCTGCTATTTAACGATTTTTACGATATCAGCGGTAATATCATCCCCGCCGTACAAAACAACGCCTTTTGCAAGAACTACGTTGTAATTTTTAGCTTTTGCTTGAGTTTCTATTGTTGATGAAATGTTTTTGTCGATAGCTTGCAATTTTGTTGCATAATCTTTTTCCAAAGTTTCACGTTTTGTAACTAATTCTTTGTTGTATTTGTCTTCAAGAGCTTTCTTTTTCTTTTCGTCAGAAACAGAAGCTACGTCTTTTCTTGCTTTATCAATATATTTTATAACTTCTTCCGTTTTTGCCTGTTGTTCTTTTTTCAAGGCTTTTACTTGAGCGGAAGAGGCAACTACCTGTTGAACATCCACAACTGCAACTTTGAAGTTTGACGGAACATCAGACATTGCAAAGTTGTTTGCGGAAAAACCTATAGCAAATGCAGCGGCAACAGCAGCCAATAATTTTACGTTTTTGTTCATATTTCTCTCCTTTTTTTCAAAAATATCATACAGCAAAAAAATGATTTAGCGAATATTTCTCATCCAAAAATATGAACTTTTGCTAAGTTTCTTTACACTTTTATAAAAATCCCATATAATATAAACAGGTGAAGAACCAAATTTGCTAAAATATGAACTTTTGTAAATTTATAGCAATAAAAATTTAGGAAAAGTTTTTATTTGGTTATCTAAGTTAAATAATGGACGTAGAACAGATAGACTAATTAATTTCAAATAACAGAAGGTGAATAATGAAAAAGACAAAATCCAGTATTAAATTTTTGAAAGCAACATTATGTGTATCAGCTTTCTGTGCAGTTGCTTTCTCTGCATCTGTCGCCCCGGCATATTCCGCAGGATTTGATGGGCTTAATCCTGCAGATGTTCAACAGCAACTTATGTTAGAGAGTGGTCGTACGTATAAGCACGATATTGATTCGCTTAATCAGCAACGATATAAACAAGAATATTCCAGCGGTTATCAACAATACGAAAGAAACAGATATAACCCGCAAAGCAATCAGGTTGTAGATGATTACAATCCTGACGCATCGTTTATGCAGGGGCAGGTTCAAGATATTGATTCAAACGGCGTTTATGTAAGTTCCGTTGAAGTTGCACCTTCTGAAATTCTTTCGCAGGAAGAAATTAACAACATTGTTCGTCCATTGATTGGTCGTAACGTATTTATTAAAGATATCACCGAAGCCGTTAACAAAATTAACAATTTGTATGCTTCAAAAGGTTTTGTAACCGCAAGAGCTTTCTTGCCGGCACAGACTGTTTCAAACGGTCATGTTTACATCGATTTGGTGGAAAGGAAAGTCGGAAATATTACCGTTAAGGAAAATAGATACACAAGAAGTAAATATATTACAGACAGATTGCCGCAAAAACAAGGCGATTTGTTTGACATCGTTGAATTGGAAAAAGATATCTTGGACTTCAACAGATATAACGAAGGTGTCAACCTTACGGCTAACTTGAAAGCTGGTCAGGCTGAAGGTACAACCGATATTGAAGTTACCGCTCACGAAAACTTCCCATTCCACCTTGTAGGTATTATGGATAACGCAGGTCGTTACTCTACAGGTAGAATCAGAGGCGGTGCGATGATATTTGCGGACAGCTTGTTCCACAATCGTGACCGTTTGTCTATCGGTACTTATTTCAGTGGCGGTTCTGTCAGCCCGTTTGCGGATTATAATATTCCTGTAAACAGAAAAGACGGACGTGTCGGCTTTATGTTCAGTTCAGGTTTGTCTAAAATCAAGTATGGTGAACTTGCCGATTTGAACTTGAAGAGTAAATCTTATCAATATTCACTTTACTATACACAACCGCTTGTTAGAAAACCAGGGTTTGAGTTGAAAAGTTACTTAGCCGGTAACTACAAACGTGCAAGAACCACAATGGGTCCTATTCACGGCTTGTTTAACGATGAACTTGAATTAGGCTTGGATGAAGTAACAAGTGTTGATTTAGCATTGAATATGCGTAAAGATACTAAGTACGGTATTTGGTATTTGAACCAAGGTGTCGGTTACGCAATCCCGATTTTGGATGATGATTCAAATTACTTCAAGATTTCCGGTGGAGCAGTAAGATTGCATGACTTCTCACACGGCTTTATTGGTCAGATGAGAGCTAATTACCAAGTAGTTCCAAATAACAAACACATTCCGTATATTGATCAATTCCAAGCAGGTGGTATGGCAACAGTTAGAGGCTACGCTGAAGGTCAAATGATTGGTAAGAACGGTTTCTACATAAGCAACGAGCTTATGTTCCCGCTTATGCCACGTGAAATCAACGGTAAAAACGGTAAAATTCCGTTTGTCGGAAAATATGTTAAAGGTGCGGTATTCGCAGACTTTGGTGGCGTGTTCCCGCAAACTTCAGAAGACTACTATGTACCAGCAGGACATCACGGTTCGTACTTTATGGCATCAATCGGTATGGGCTTGAGAGTACAGCTTCCGGGTGACTTGAGTGCTAGAATGTATTGGGGCTATCCGTTAATCAACAGTGTATACTTTGATCAGGATAGAAAAGTCGGTAGATTTCACTTTGAATTGACTATGGAACCTAACTTTGACGCATTGTTGAGAGGTCGTCACCGAGAAACTGCTGTTAAGGCAGAGCCGGCACCGCCAAGACAGCCTGAACCGGCACCGGCAGAACCGATTAATAACTATGATGATATTCGTCACTATGATTACTTTAACGATGGCGGCGGAGGATCGCTCTAGTCGGTTAAATAAATTTAAAAAAACGAGCTGT
>ONYB01000038.1 GCA_900321895.1 uncultured Brachyspira sp. | reverse complement strand
TATGACGGCAATGTTTGCTAATTCACCAATCCGAGGCGGAGTAGACACGGGCTACAAGTCTTTCAGAGCATTGAGTTGGCTAAACACAGACAACGAACGTTGCGGATTTTGCAACAAATTGCAGGACGATTTTGCCTTTGATGACTATGTAGACTACGTTATGGACACTCCGATAATATTTATAAATAGAGAAGGTTTGCCTGTAGAGATTAACGGAAAAATGAATTTCAAAGAGTTTATGTTGAGCGGATACGAAGGGTTTGAGCCGACAATGGAGGATTATTTGTTGCAGGCGAATTTATGTTTTCCGGAGGTTCGACTCAGAAACTTTATAGAAATCCGAAATCACGACTGCGGAACTCTTGAGGCGGTTTGTGCAATACTTGCGATTTACAAGGGAATTTTCTATTCAAAATCTGCAATGGACGAGATTGAGGAGTTGTTAAGCCCATTTAAATATAATGATTTTGCAGAACTTCGCTATAATGTTCCAAAAAGCGGACTTGACGCAAAAATTGCACGAGTTCCCGTGTTTGAAATTGCAAAGGAGATTTTGTATATAAGTGAAAAGTCGCTAATAGAGCTGAATTGCGGTGACGAAAAATATTTGGATTACATCAAAAACTACACACTTGAAAAGCTCACCCCTGCCGATATTCTAATCCGCAACTGGAACGGAATTTGGAACAAGGACATGAGCAAAATGTTGAAATTTCTAACGAAGTAGATGAGAGTTCATCTACTTTATCTTTTTGCCCAATTCCTTCACCATAGCAATATCTTCGGAAGGTTCTTTGCCGATTGTGGTTAAATAATTACCTATCATTATTCCTTCTACACAAGTTTTGAGTGCTAACCGTTGATTTTCGTCAGAAAGTCGCATTCTTCCACCGCAAAAACGCAAAACTGCATTAGGGTTTGCAATCTTGAACACGGCAAGCGTTCTCAAAATATTTTCTTCATCTATTTTGTCGTGGTATTTTTCAAACGGTGTTTCTGGTATCGGCATTAATATATTTATCGGAATACTGTCTGGCTCTATTTCAGCAAGCTCCATTGCCATTTCTATTCTCTGCTCAACAGTTTCACCCATACCGAGAATTACTCCGCAACAAAGTTCCATGCCATATTTTTTGACAAGTTTACAAGTTTTCACTCTCTCGTCAAACGTATGCGTAGAACAAATTTCAGGATAATATGAACGACAGGTATTTATGTTATGGTGGTAACGTTTCAAACCATGTTCTGAAAGTTTTTTCGCCATTTCATCGTCCAAAATTCCGAGAGATGCACAGCTGTTCATACCTTCCACACTGTTCAAAACATCTACCAAAGACAAAACTTTATGGAAATCTTCTTCGGCAGGATTTTTTCCGGAAGTTACCACCGCAAACCTGTGTGCTCCAAAAGTTTTCGCCTCTTTTTCAGCTTTTTCTACTTCATTTTTGTCCAGAAGCGGATAAGTTTCAATATGGGTTCTGTAGTGCGAACTTTGAGCACAATATTTGCAATCCTGCGAACATTTTCCACTACGTGCATTCACAATAGAGCAAAACTCAACTTCATCCTTCACAAATTTTGAGGACTTTTCCAACAATTCGTCAAGTTCAGAATTGTACAAATTTAAAAGTTCTTTTTTTGATAATTTCAAACTTTCCATTTTTATCCTCTAAATTATCTTATTTGAACAGGCATAATTAAACAAACAAAATCTTCTTCACTATTTGGTTTCAGAACTGTTGCCGAAAGTCCCGTATTCAATCCGATATTAACTTCTTCACACTCTATATTTTTCAATGCTTCAAGAACATATTTGTAATTGAAAGCAATCAACAAATCTTCTGCGTCATAATTAATTGCGAGTTCTTCTTCCGATTTACCGGAATCAGGAGTATCAGCAGTCAATTTTAAAGTATTTTCGCTGAATTCCATTTTTACGATGCTGGTCTTTTCGTTAACCATAATAGCAACACGTTCTAAAGCAGAAATAAGCTGTGCAACGTTTACTGTTGCAGTTTTCGGGCTTTCTGACGGAATTAATTGGTTATATTTCGGGAATTGACCTTCCAACAATCTTGAAATAGTTGTAGTTTTTTCAGATTTGAAAATAATTTTTGTTTTTTCCGTGTAAATTTTTATACTGTCCTCATCTATAAACGATGTCATTTTTATAAATTCATTTAAAGCACGAGAAGGGATAATCAGCTGTTGGGATTTACCTTCAGGATTTTTAATAGCTTCACGAACTCTCGCAAGTCTGTTGCCGTCGGTTGACGCAATTTCCAAAACCTCGTTTTGAATATCGCAAACAATACCTGAAAGGAGGTTGCTTGTTTCATAGCTTGCAGCCGCAAAACCTGCTTGACGTACAGCTTTCGTCAAAGGTTTGATTTCGATTTCCAAACAATCTTCGTCGTTAGTTTCGACATTGTAAACTTCCAGCGGAAATTCGTTTGCGGAAATACCGATGATATCAAATTTTGAATTTTGGCAAGTTATGTTTACGGAAGTTGTATCAGGTGCCATTTCAAAAGTAATTAATTTGTTACCGAGCTTGGAAACTATCTCGTTGAGGGTTTTTGAAGGCAATGTGATTTTTCCTTCTTCTTCAACTTGAGCATCAACCAACGCAACAACTGTCAAATCCAAATCAGTTGCGACGAGTTTAATTGTGCTTTTGTCGATAGTTTCAATTAATATATTCAAAAGAACAGGTTGCAAAGCTCTGTTGCTGGTAGCTCTTTCGACAATTTTAATCCCGTTATAAAGGTCTTCTTTTTTTATAACAAATTTCATACTTAACTCCTTAAATCTATTGCTATGAGAATATTATAATACAAAATAACCGATTATAACATAACAAACAAAAATAACTACATAACTCTCAACAAAAGAAACACAAAAGCACGTATTCTCAAAGTTTTAGTTTTCTTCTTATCTATATATTAATTAAATAAATATATAAGAAGAAATAATAATAGTAATAATAAAGAGTAAATATTTGTAGAAAACTTCTGAAAGTAAATCATATCAATGGTTTTACTAAATTTTTGTTTGTAGAAAAGTTTCATGTTTTTTGAACTGTTTTCTACAGAAAATAAAATAATGAATGAAAACCAAAAAAAACATGTAGAAAACTTTTGAGTTTTCTACCGTTTTCTACATGGTTTTCTACCG
>ONYB01000118.1 GCA_900321895.1 uncultured Brachyspira sp. | reverse complement strand
AATACATAATCATCAGCTTTTAAATTTTTATCTTTAAAGAAGTTATATAACTTATCTGTCATAGGTAATTTTATATGCTTGTTACCTTTATTTTCTGTTATTTCAATAATTCTAAAATCTAACTTTATATTTTTACCTTGGAATAATCTTATATTAGTTTGTCTTAATCCTGTTTGTAGTTCTACAAATATAATATCCTGCCAAATAGCAGAAGCCACCCTAAATAAACTAACTTCTTCATTTTTAGATAAATACCTTATTCCTTGTAAATATAAAGAAGAATAATTGAACTTGGAACTTTCTTTTGAAACAGTTTTAAGATAAAAGGTTGAACAACCAACCAAATTACACTAAAGTCTTCCCAATTTTTAATAATTGATAAAAAATTCATTTTTTATTTTCCCTTCTTTTTTTGTAGTATTCTGAATGTATGAATGAAAAAAATTTAATTAAAAAATGTTTAATTGATGATGATGCGATAGAAACATATCCGTTTAATGAAGAACGATGTGGAAAAATGCCTGTTATGAGACATAAATCAAACAATAAATGGTTTGCATTGATTTTTCGTTTAGATGGTGTTTTGTACATCAACCTCAAGGCTGAGCCTGAAACAATCTCAATACTAAAAGATCAATATCCTGAATCTATAACTCCAGCTTGGCACATGAATAAATCTCATTGGTGCAAAGTTGATGTCAATAAAATAGAACCTGAAGTTTTAGATGCAATTATCAAAAGAAGTTTTGATATTACAAACAAAAAACATTCTAAAAGCATATCTGCTTTTCACTCGAACTTAAGCAATTAGAGAAATTTTGTCTAAATTCTATCAATTTATATTAATTTTAAACTTTCACAAACCTTGACTATACTAAAATTCTCTATTTATTTTTTCCATAATTCAAACAATGTTCAATATTTTCTTTTGGCAAATACATAACAGCACTAGGAAACATTGGTGAATTTTCGCGTTTTCCTCCGTTTGCCAACCAAGCTTCAAGCTCCTGATTATATGCCGGTTGCTTGTATCTGAACCCTAATTTATAATAAAAACCTGCCGGATGAGTTTTTCCGTCAATACTGCTTGCATCCAACATAACTCTACCTTTTGTCAATGGATTTGATAAACTTTTTTCGACAACATTTTGTACGGCTGCAGTTCCGGAACCCTTACCGCCTGACCACAACTCATCTATATGATAATATGGTAAACTTTCTTTATATTCATCCCAATGAGCAGGGATGACCTTTGTTTTGCCTTTATCCGGCCCAAATCTTACAACTATAGCATGTTCAGGAACAAATTCTTTTTTTATATTAACGTAATCATTCGGAATGCAGCCAAATTGCAAAGTTTCACTTTCCTCAATATGGCTTGAAATCCTTGCCGGATGAACATTTGCAGGAGCTTTTAGCTTTTCCGTAACTCTGTAATAATTGTCTTTTACTTTCACTAAATCAAACTTATCGGCAGTAAAAGCATTTGTATCAAATATGGTTTCGTAACTGTTTGCATTATATGCCTTTATCGGAGTTTTTAAATCAAATTCAACGATAGCATTTCCACGACCGAGAGCAAAACTATTCGCATAACTTTTATTATATTCAGGAGCTACTGAAGTAAACCCTTTATTGTTAAAAATAAATTTTCTAACACCTTCTTCATCCGCACAATTAGACAAACCACGATAAAACTTGCCAGTTACGGGTTCAGATTCTCTTATTGCTTGTTTTAGACAACTTACGATATTATTTGATTTTTGAGAAAGAGGAGCTTGCTGACGCAAATATACGTTTATATACGGACTGTTTGCATACTCTTTATAAGCCTTTTCTATTTCATCCGCAGAATGTCTTACAAATTCAAACTTGTCGCAATCCAATTTTAATTCTTTAAACTGTAAAAGTTCTTTCGGCTTTGTTTGCAAAACACTGCTTTTACCTGCTACTTTCAAATAATCATATATGCGAGGTACAACCTTATTTATACTAATCATAACTTACCCTAATCTTTATAAATTAATACATTAACCAACCACATATATAAAAACATTTGGCACAAAAAAATTGATTTTTTGTATATTTTTGTTAACTAAAATATTAAACAATTTCAAAATGATGATTACAAATGGCAGAACTACAACTCAGTTGGGGCATTATCGCCGATTGTATCGACAGCCTCAACCTTAATATCCGTAATTAATTCAGAATAAGAAATTACGACAATAGTCGGAATATGTCGTTCTAATAATTGATACAACGGCAACCTTATACGTGGTGAACATAAAATTACAGGCTGATGCCCACATGCCTGCTGTGCACTAATCATTGTTGTTGCAGCACTTTCAATCAATTCTTGTACCTGCATTGGGTTCAACAAGAACATTGTACCCAACTCGGTTCTCTGACAACTGTCATCAAGAATTTTTTCCCAATCAGGAGAAAGTGTCAAAGCATAAAGAACTTTATCATCTCCGACATTTGACAAACAAATTTGACGACCTAATGCTGCTCTCAAACGTTCTGACAAAATATCAGGTTCTTTTGAAAATCTTGCATAATCGCAAAGTCTTTCAAACACAAAAATAATATCCTTAATCGAAACTTTTTCTCTGATAAGATTAACAAAGATTTTTCTCAAATCACTTGTAGAAATAATTGTCGGAACAAGGTCGTTAACAAGAGTCGGGTCTTGAGAGCGAACAAGTTCCATAAGCTTAAGAACATCGGTTTTTGTCATAACCTCATCAACGTGTTTTCTTACACATTCCTGCAAGTGAGTAACAATAACGTCTGTTGAATCGATTGCCGTGACTGAACGAACAGCTTTTGCATCATCAGGTGAAACCCAATATGCCTGCGTTTGATACGTCGGCTCAATACCGATAATTGCGTCCTCCGGAACTTCTTTTTTAACAGCATCCCATTGATCAGCAACCACCATAAGTCGTCCGGGGTATACATATCCTGTTGCAACAGTGTTACCACGAATAGAAATCATATATTCATTTGCGTCAAGTGCAGAAGAATCCATAATTCTGATATTCGGCAAAATATATCCGAGTTCATCCGTAACTCTCTGACGAAGTGCGGCAATTTTTGCAAGAAGTTGACCTTCCTGATCAGGGTCGGCAATTACAAGCAGGTTTGCACCAACTTGCAAACTCAAAACGTCAACACCCAGTCTTTCGTACATTCTGTTCGGGTTAACCAAATCCTGCATGTTTTGACGAACATTTTCCAACTGACCGAGTTGTGATTGGACATCTGCATTAATAAGAACAGAGAACCCAGCAACGCCGAGCCCTACACCCATTAACAAGAACGGCAACCACGGCAAACCCGTATAACCAGAAGTCAAAGCCATAAATATCAAGAATCCGCCCGCAAAGAAGAGGGCGTAAGGTTTACTCATAATCTGAGAGGCTACATCAGAACCCAAAGAGTCGCTCTGTGCAGAAGAACGTGTCATAAAGATACCCGCTGCGATTGACATCAACAGTGACGGAACCTGAGATGCAAGACCATCACCGATTGTCAGGATTGTATATTTAGAAACAGCATCCGCAATCTGCATTTGGTTCATAATACATCCGACGCACAAACCGCCGATAATGTTAATCATTACGATAATAATACCTGCGATGGTATCCCCTTTTACGAACTTCATCGCACCATCCATACTACCGAAGAGGTTTGATTCTCTGGACAGGTCTTCACGCTTTTTGGTAGCTTCTTCCGGAGAAATCAATCCTGCGTTAAAGTCAGCGTCGATTGTCATCTGTTTCCCAGGCATAGCATCTAAGGCGAAACGTGCAGAAACTTCAGCGATACGTTCAGCACCTTTTGTGATTACCATAAACTGTACAACCGTGATGATTAAGAAGATTACACCACCTACTACCATGTTACCGCCGGTAACGAATGTACCAAAAGCGTGAATTACTTCGCCGGCTTCTCCTTTTGCCAAAATCAACCTTGTGGAGGCGATTGACAATACCAGTCGAAACATAGTACCGATAAGGATAATTGACGGGAATGAAGATAATTCAAGAGTCTTTTTAACATAAAGGGCAAACATCAAAAGGACAATACCGAGTGTAATATTAAGACAAATACAAAAGTTAATAATCCAGTTCGGCAATTCGACAAGCAAAATTAACAGCAATGCCAAAACGAACAATGCCATGAACAATTCACTCATCGGATTTCCGCTACTGCTTGGAGCTTGTCCTTGTGCCATTATACTCCTTTCAATGCCTCACAAATTACGGACAGTTGAGTTTCAACCGTCGCATCTACCACACCGTTTGATGTCGTCACAAGACATCCGCCTTCCGAAACCTCTTCATCCGCAAGAACTGATACTCTCGCGTCCAACCCTGCGATTGTTAAAATTTCCGGAACCTGCTGTTTTACAACATCGACCTGCACAGGATTTACCCTTAAAGCTATTTTATTTTCATCTTTTGAAAGACTCTTCAAAACGTCAACAATATTGTTAACCAAAACTTGAGGGTCTTCCGACACTTCTTTTTTAATGATTTTTTGAGCAATATCAACACTGATTTCAAGAATATCAGGGGCTATTTGCTCGTAAACCTCTTGTTTTGCATTCATAAACGCAGCAAAGGTTTCTCGAATTTGCTGCAATTCCTCACTCGCTTGCTCCATGCCTGCCTGATAACCTTCTTTTACGGCAGATTCTCTGATTGCGTCCGCTTCTTCTCTAGCTCTTGATATTAAATTTCTGTCATCAACACGCCTAAACCCTCGCCGTCTATCACCTTTGCGACGTTCTTGACGTTGTTTAAAGTCAATATTATCGAGGCTGAACAAATCTTCCTCCGAGATTTCTTTTTGAGGTTCGGGTTGAATTTGTTGAGGAATATTATTTTCTGTAACACGTTCAGCCTGAATTATGTCAGGTAAATCAGTCTCTTGCTCTTCTTGGGGTAAAATCTTTTGTTCAACAGAAGAAAAAATATCATCAGAAATTTCCGCAGAATTTTCGTCATACTGCGGTTGTTCAGGCACATTCCCCAATGTCTTGTTCAGCTTTTTCTTCTTAATAATCATGATTTAACATTATTATACACTACTTTTAATATATGTGGCAACAATGTTAGCAATTCTTACAGACATATCATAATATTCATCTTCCAACGCATTAAAAACGAAACGGCGAACATTCTGCCTTTCAAGTTGAAGCATTTTGTCGAGTTTTGGTTTCGGAATACCTTGGACAACCTCTTTAACTCCTTGGACCAGTCGCTTTTTATTAATTTCTGTTGCTCCGGGAATATTTTCGGCAATTTCATCAAGGCACTTCATCGTTAAGGTCGGGTCAACTTTTTCTTCCAACCCGTCCACAAACATATATTTAATTACTGTTCCCGCAACATCTTGATCAAATCTTTCCAAAATAGATTGAACATTCTCTTCATCCATTCGTTTCAATAAAAGAGCAAGAGAAACCATTTTCAAGAGTTTTGGCGGAGCATATTTGTCTTTTGTATTTGACGGAACACCACCACCTTGAACAGCCGGAACTCCTCCGCCTTGTGCTTGCGGGACTTGTGCTTGTGCAGGTTGAGGAACATTTTGAGCTTGCTGTGCTTGTTGTTGAGCCTGTTGGGCTTGTTGAGCTTCGCCGCTTTCTTGCATTTCCTGCATCATTTGATCAATATTCGATTGCTTTGAGGCATATTCCATCAAACCTTCATCAATCATCCCTTTGTCTTTTAACTCAGCGATTGCATCTAACCATGCCTTTTTAACATGGTGTTCAATCAACTGCAAAATCTGATCCTGCGGAAGTTCTTGTTTAAAGGTTTGTTTCGCGATTTCAAAAATGGTAAATGCAATTTTTTGCATAATCGGATCCCAGTATTGTTGAGGAATACCGGAACGTACAAGGTCTACAGACTTATGGAACGACCATTCTGCAATGATTTGGGTAATCATTACCGCCTGATCGGCATTGAAATTTGACTCTTCATCGTTATACAAAGCCTCTCCCGCAAGGGTTGCAAAATTCAGCAAGGTACTTGTGATATAAGCCCTTTGGTTTGCATCAAAATCTTTTGGCACAAGTTCGGTTGCTTGTGATGCCAAATTTTTTGCAAATTCTTTGTAATCAAAACCTTGTATCGCCATTTTCTCTTTTCCTGTTTAAAATTAGTTACTTTGTTCAATCCAGCTCTTAATCTTGTCAGCTGTGTCTTCAGTGCTTGCCTGATCAAGTTGAGCAGACATATTTTCAAGAGCATTAACCATTTCTTGCGGAGATTTAATCGCAATATATTCTCTGTTCTGCTGTTCCAGAAGTCCTTGAGCCAGTTCTGCCTGTTTATTCTGCAACTGAGCAGCTCGTGCATTGACATCTGAAAGTTCTCTATCCTGTTCGGATTCTTTTTGACGCAAGCGTTCAACCTCCATAGCGTTAGCATCTTGAACCTGACGAACTTTATCTGATACAGCCTTAAACACGATTATCAAACCGATTGCACTGAGAGCGACAGCCAACCACCAAGGGTTTCCGCTTTCATCAGGTTTTGGAAGATTAACCGGTCTGTCCGAAGCCAAGTAAGGATCAACCGTATCCGAGAAGATTACCGCAACATTTGCAGGATTAACTTTAGGGCTTGCAGCGTGTGCAACAAGTTCTTTCAAGTCATCAACGGTAATATCAGGCGGCAAAACACTCTTTTCCAAAGTTACCGCAACCGAAATATCTTCAATCATCCCCGGCTTGAGGTATTCGTTTAATTGAGTTTTGCTGACTCCGTATTGAGTTTCAGTAGCTGAACGGGAATAGCTTCTGTCCTGACTTGAATCGGCACCACCGCCTGCAACACCGTTCGGAACATAAACACTTACCGCATTAATGTTTCTATTGCTGTCACGAGTTTGATCACCCAAACCTTCCGTAAACGATTGTTCACTTACAGATGCTTTTTTGTTCGGGTCGTAATCCGTGCTGTATTTTTCCGCAGGAGCTTGACGCAAGAAGGTACTTACTGTTGCAACATAATTTCCTTTTCCGATTAATCTATCCAACTGAACTTGAACTTTTTGTTGCATATATTTATCGTTTTCTTCAATACGTTCCATCATCTCATCAGACGCATTCATAATGCTGTGGTAAACATTACCGTTTGTATCGGTAATCGCAATATTTTCAGCCTCCAAGCCCGAAACACTACCCAACAAAAGGTTTGTAATAGCCTTAACTTTCAACTGATCCAATTTTTCCCCTGAAGGCATAACGATTTGAACTGTTGCCGTTACAGGTTTTTGCATAGAAGTAAACATTGTTTGTTCCGGAATTGAAATAAACACTGATGCGTTTTCAATCGGCGGAATTTTTCTGATTAAACGAGAAAGCTCACCGTTAATAGCTCTTACGAGTCTGATTTTTTTATCCTCTTTCGTTGAAGTAAAATCACCTTTATCAAAAATTTCAAGACCTGTATTTTGATCCATCAAACCGCTTTTAACAATAGCCAAAAGAGCCTGATCACGCTGAGTCATGGTATATTCTTTCAAAAATATCGTAGATTTCGTACCGTCAAGTTTTCTGCTTGCAACAATACCTTCTCTTGAAAGCAAAGCTTGAATTTCAATAGCTTTGCCCAAATTGTCCGTAGTCAACAAATCTAACGGTTCTTTTATAACCTTTTCGCTTACAACTCTTGCGGCTCCGTTAGAATTGCTGTTTGAAGTATTAACAATAACACAAGTAACAATCAGTGCAAAAAATAGCACTATACCACCTATAATTCCGTAAAATAGCGGTTTGTTTTCCATTAATTTTTGAAAATCCATATTATCCCCATGGTCTGTTTTTATAACATCTATTTCGGAATATACTGTCCGAACCAGTTTTTAGTTATTAGATTATACCTGAATTTGCATTACTTTGTCATAAGCCTGAATAACCTTACCAACAGCTGTTGTTGCAATATTGACGGTAATTTCAGATTTTGCCATAGCAGTCATTACGTCGTGTATATCAACATTGGTGTTACCGGACATAACATCTTTCAACAAATTATCAGGAGCATTAACTTCCGTGTTAAAATTTTCCACCAATCCTGAAAAGACTGCCTTAAAATCCCCTGTCTTTGGAGATTCAATTCTTTCCATTCTGGCAGACGGCATTCCATACACACCCGAATCGAGTTTAGTATGTTGAATTCTGTCCGATAAATTGTAACTTGGATAAAAGTTTGACATATACAATGCCCTCCTATTCTATTCTACCTTATATATAGGTATTTTGTTAAGCGTTTTAGCAAAAAATCATCCGTTTGACGGAGTTAAACGAACAAAAATAAACTACACCGCCTAGCTGTTGTTATTTTAATGAATTTTTACAAAAAGTCATGTTATATATAAGAAATATTGTGGCTTTTAGAACGGGGAGTGAAAAATTTTTATCTTTTTTATTGCTT
>ONYB01000072.1 GCA_900321895.1 uncultured Brachyspira sp. | reverse complement strand
CGGATACATAACAACTGTTTTGCACCTGTGTTATCTGCTACTTCTAATCTGGTTTCTTGTTGTATCATTTTTACTTTCCTTTTGTTTAAGTATTTTTACTTTTGGCCTCTCATTACTCTGTTGGTAATGTTGCCTCTGTTGTTTCAACTTAGGGTTGAAACAAAGCTCATTATTAATTAACGAGCTTTTTCAACTACTTCACCCAATGTCCAACGTTTTCCGCCGGAAATAGGTCTTGATTCAACGATTCTTACGATATCGCCTTCGCCACAGATGTTGTTTTCATCGTGAGCTTTGTAGTTTTTGTTAGATTCAATAATCTTTTTATATTTTGGATGTGGTTCGTAATCAGCTACTTTTACTACGATAGTTTTATCCATTTTGCTGCTAACTACAATTCCTTGTTTTTCTTTTTTAGGCATTTATTTTTTCTCCTTGGTTGCTCGCATTAAACGGGTCTTCGACCTTGACCCTCTTACTTACAAACGCTTTGCGTCTGTTCGGCAGAGTTCAAGCTCTACGCCCCCTGCTCGCAATTCGCTTTTTCTTTTATTACAGTTTTTGCTTGAGCTATTAAGCGTTTTGTTTTAGAAACGAGTGCAGTGTTTTCCAACTTGTGAGTCGCAAGCTGCATCTTACAATCAAACAACTGTTTCTTCCAGTCAACGATTGCACTTTGTAACTCTTCAACTGTTTTTTCGCGCATTTCACTTAATTTCATTTTATTGTTTCCTTATATTATCTTTGCGTAGATTGGGTTATGCTTCAACCTTTGCCTTTTCTATAACTTTAACCTTGATAGGAAGTTTTTGTGCAGCTAATTCCAATGCGTTAACTGCTACGTTTCTGTCAAAGTATTCAAGTTCAAAAAGAATTCTGTTAGGTTTTACAACTGCTACCCAGTATTCTAAGTTACCTTTTCCTGAACCCATACGAGTTTCTGCAGGTTTTGCAGTGATAGGTTTATCAGGGAAGATTTTAATCCAAACGTTACCGCCACGTTTGATTTCACGTGTCATTGCACGACGTGCTGCTTCGATTTGTCTTGAAGTAATCCAACCCGGTTCTACTGCTTGAAGTGCATAGCTGCCAAATTCAAACTTTGTGCCACGAGTTTCATGACCCTTCATTCTGCCTTTCATCATTTTGCGGTATTTTGTTTTTTTAGGCTGTAACATTTTATTTTACTCCTGTAATTGTTTTTACTTATTTCAATTTGGTAAATTATTCAGCAGTTTCAACTGCTCTACGTCTAGGTCTTCTTCCACCTTTTTCATCTTTACCTGATTTTGCTTTGATGTTTTGGTCTGCTTTTTCGCCCGGCATAAGAACACCTTTGAAAATCCATACCTTTACACCAATTTTACCCATTATAGTATCAGCTTCAGTGAAACCGTAATCTACATCAGCTCTAAGAGTTTGAAGCGGAATTCTGCCTTCTTTTGCCCATTCTGAACGAGCAATTTCAGCACCGCCCAAACGACCTGATACCATAACTTTGATACCTTGAACGCCAGCTCTCATTGAACGTTGCATTGCTTGTTTCATTGCACGTCTGAAAGCGATACGTTTTTCAAGCTGTTGAGCAATGTTTTCTGCAACCAACTGTGCGTTTGCATCAATTCTTGCAACTTCAACAACGTTGATAATAACAGGTTTGCCAATAAATTTAGAAACTTCTTGTTTAAGTTCTTCAATTCCTTGACCGCCTCTGCCAACTACGATACCAGGTTTAGCTGTTACAACAGTAATTGTTGTATTTTGAGCCTTTCTAGCAATCAATACGTCAGCAACACCTGCTGCATATAATTTTTTCTTAACGAATTTTCTGATTTTATCATCTTCCTTAACAAATGCACCGTAAACTTTGTTAAATTTAGCAAACCATGTACTTGCCCAAGGTTTGATGATACCTACTCTAAATCCGGTTGGATGTGTTTTTTGTCCCATTTTTTATACCTTTTATTTTGTTTACTTACATTTTTCAGTCAAAATGCTCGCTGCATCTCAACTACTTGTTATCACTAACTTTCAAAGTTAAATGTGATGTACGTTTTAGTCTTTTATAAATACGACCTTGAGCTCTTGGTTTGCCACGGCGTAATGTTTGACTTTCATCAGCGAAAATTTCTGTAATTTTCAATGATTCTGGAGAAACTCCGTACTGTTCCTGAGCATTAGCAACAGCAGCTTTCAAATTCTTTTCAACTACTCTTGCTGCAAAATAAGGCATAAAACGTAACATATCTTGAGCGTCAAGAACTTTTTTGCCGCGTACTTCATTGATTACACGACGCAATTTTCTTGCTGTCATTTTAATATCTGTTTGTTTTGCTTTTGCTTCCATTTTTTATTTCCTTATAATTTTAATTATCTTTTTGGTATAACCGTTTTTCTCGGCTATTTTACTTTAGCAGTCTTTGCAGAACCTGCGTGACCTTTGAATAATCTTGTAGGTGCAAATTCACCTAATTTATGTCCTATCATTTGCTCTGTAACATATACCGGTACGTGAGTTTTACCGTTGTGAACAGCGATTGTGTGACCTAACATATCAGGTACAATCATTGATGCTCTAGACCAAGTTTTGATAACTTTGTGTTCAGAATTTGCATTCATTTTTGCTATCTTTTGTTGTAGAGCTTCTTCTACGTATGGACCTTTTTTTAATGAACGTGCCATTATTTTATTACCTTTCTTGTTTTATTTGGTAGAATTATTAGTTAAGGTTTAGGGGCTGAACCGCTTAACGGTTCAACCCGTTAATACCCTCTTATTTCTTTCTTCTTCTTACAATTAATTTGTCAGAAGCTTTTCCTGCTTTTCTTGTCTTATATCCAAGAGCCGGTTTACCCCAAGGTGTTTTAGGGTGTCCGCCAGGACCGGTTTTACCTTCACCACCACCGTGAGGGTGATCGCAAGGGTTCATTGTAACACCACGTACGGTTGGTCTGATACCCATATAACGTTTTCTGCCTGCTTTACCTAATGAAAGGTTTTTGAATTCAGAATTGCCAAGAGTACCGATTGTAGCCATACATTCTTTTCTTACCATTCTCATTTCTGAAGAAGGCAATTTGATTGTTACATAGTTTCCTTCTTTAGCCATAACCTGTGCAGCATTACCTGCTGATCTGACCATTACACCGCCTCTGCCAGGGTTAAGTTCAATATTGTGAACAATAGTACCTAACGGAATCAATTCGAGCGGAAGAGCGTTACCAACCTGAACAGGTGCTTCAGGACCTGAAACGATTGTATCGCCTACGTTCAAACCTTCCGGTGTCAAAATGTATCTTTTTTCACCATCAGCATAGAATACCAATGAAATTCTTACGTTTCTGTTCGGATCGTATTCAACAGATTTAACTGTAGCAGGTACGCCGAATTTATCACGTTTGAAATCAATTACACGGTAAGATTTTTTTACACCGCCGCCTTTGTGACGACATGTAATTCTACCTGTATTGTTTCTTCCGGCTGTTTTTTTCAAGGATCTCAAAAGTGATTTTTCAGGTTTTGAAGTAGTTACTTCTTGGTAATCACTCTTTGTCATTCCTCTTTGACCCGGAGATGTTGGGTTTATTTTTCTGATTGCCATTTTAAATTTCTCCTTTGTTGGCTTTGTAATTTCTACAGGACATACGCCATACGCCCTGTTTATGCGAGTCATCTGACCCGATTAACCGAACTAAACTCCGGTCAATTCTTCAATCGCATCACCTTCGATGGTTACGATTGCTTTTTTAGAACTGTCAGTTCTTCCGAACTTATAACCCATTCTTTTTGTATGAGATGGCATGTAAACAGTTCTTACTTTTTTAACTTTTCTTCCAGGAAAAGCTAATTCAACTGCTTGAGCAATTTCAACTTTTGTTGCGTTCATGTCAACTTCAAAAGTATATTGACCTAAAGCTGTTGCAGCTACTGATTTTTCAGTGATTAAAGGTTTTTTAATCAAATCGTACAATTTTTCTCTATTTGTTCTATCTTTACTCATTATTGCAACCTTTCTGTTACTTCATTAACAGCAGCTTCAGTCATAACAACATAATCTGCTTCAAGTAAATCTTTTACGTTCAGGTTAGAAGGTAAAATCAATCTTACGCTAGGGATGTTTCTTGCAGAAAGTTCAAGGTGCTGATTTTCAGCAGCTTTTGTGTCCGCAACGATTAAAACTTTTCCGCTAACTTTCAATGATTTCAAAGCTTCTGCCATCAATTTTGTTTTAGGTTCAACGATCGTTGAAAAATCTTTAACAACAACTAATTGTTCTTGTCTTGCAGACAAAGCTGACTTAAGGGCCAATTTTCTAGCCTTTTGAGGCATGTTGAAACCATAATCTCTTGGTTTTGGTCCAAAGATTACGCCACCACCTGCAAACAAAGGTGAACGAAGAGAACCTGCTCTGGCTCTACCTGTACCTTTTTGTTTCCAAGGTTTCTTGCCGCCACCTGATACTTCAGCTCTTGTTTTAGCACAAGCTGAACCTTGACGAGCATTGTTTAATTGTCTTCTTAATGCCAAGTGCATTACGTGCATGTTAGGTTCAACACCAAAAACAGCATCGTTCAAAGTGATTTCGCCTAACTTTTCTCCATTTGTACTTAATATTTCTTTTGACATTTGTTTTTCCTTATCCTTTCTCACCTCTTGCTGATTTTTATTTTAAAAACCGCTTTATGTGGCGAGTTATGTATATCTTTTTGTTTTACTATGACTTATGTGACCGGCTCACCGGCACACTTGCCAAAATCCGCTAGTTCCATTTAGTTCTTGTAGGAACGATTGTAACCAATCTGCCTTCGCAGCCAGGAACTGAACCTTTTACTAATACTAATTTTTTATCAGCATCAACTTTAACTAATTTCAATTTAGTAATAGTAACTCTTTCATTACCCATGTTACCAGCCATTCTTTTGCCTTTGATAACACGGCTAGGAGTTGTACCTGCACCGATTGAACCAGGTTCTCTGTGGTTTTTAGAACCGTGACCCATAGGTCCTCTGCCGAAGTTCCATCTTTTAACTGTACCTTGGAAACCTTTACCGATTGATTTTCCTGTTACATCTACTTTTTCAACATTATCAAGAACTGAAAGTTCGATTTTATCACCGACTTTGTAGTCAGCAGGATTGTCAACTCTAAATTCTTGAAGATGTCTGTAGTTTTCAAGATTATTCTTTTTGAAGTGACCGATTTCAGCTTTAGTCAAGTGTTTTTCTTTAGCTGCGATTGTACCGACTTGTATAGCATTATAACCGTCAGTTTCAACTGTCTTAACCTGAGTTACAACAGTTTTATCAACTTTAATAACGGTTACAGGAACTGCCAAACCATCATTATCGAAGATTTGAGTCATTCCCAATTTTTTTCCTATTACACCTAGTGTCATGTTTTTTCCTTTCCGACATTAATCTCTCGGACACAATCAAGTGCCTTTAAAACTATGCCTTACTTCTTGCGAGCGCTACCTTTTACTCTTTACCTATTTGGGTTACCTCTGAAAACCCACGGCGTTTAGACTTTAGTTTTGGAGGCTTGACCGAGGTCTTTTATATTTACCCCCACCGCCGGTGTAGTTCACATTATATGCATAATGCTATTATTAAATTT
>ONYB01000083.1 GCA_900321895.1 uncultured Brachyspira sp. | reverse complement strand
GTACAATCTTTGCAGTAAACTTGAACTTTGAAGTGTTCGCCGTTTGCGTTCGGTTTTGCTTCAATAGTATTGAATGATTCAGGAGCATCTTTAAGATCTTCTTTTTCAATCAATTTAGTTCTGATTGCTGCGTGAGGACAAGCTGAAGCACAGATACCGCACTGAATACAGAATTCTGAATTCCAGTGAGGAACACGAGGAGCGATACCACGTTTTTCAAGGCATGCTGTGCCTGTAGGGATAACCCCGTCAACTGACATTGCGGAAACCGGAATATCGTCACCTTTCAAGTGCATTGAAGGTTTGATAATTTTCTTAGCAAAATCAGAAGCATTATCCGGAATTAAAACAGGTTCTTCTGCTGCACAAACACCGTCTAATGATGCAGGAATAACAACTTCTTCTGTTGCGTTGATAGCTGCGTCAATTAATGCGAGGTTCATGTTAACAACATCGTCGCCTTTTTTCTTGAATGTTTTGGTAGTCATGGCTCTCATGCCTTCGTAAGCTTGTTCAAACGGAATAATTCCTGAAACTTTGAAGTATGCAACCATCATAACTGTGTTAGCACCTTTACCTCTCAAGCCCGGTTGTTGTTTGATAAGAGCTTCAGCATCTACGTTGTAGAATTTGATTTTCTTGTCAATGATAGTTTTTTGCATATCTCTTGTTAAGTGAGAGAAAGCTTCTTCTTTTGACCAAGGGCTGTTAAGCAAGAATGTGCCGCCTTCTTTGATACCTTTCAACATATCGTATCTGCCGATGTATGCGTGAGCTGAGCATGATACAAAGTCAGGAGCAGTGATAAGGTAAGTTGATTTAATCGGTTTGTCGCCAAATCTCAAGTGAGAAACTGTTACACCGAAAGATTTTTTAGAGTCATAAGCAAAGTATGCTTGAGCATCTTTGTTAGTGTATTGACCGATAATTTTGATTGAGTTTTTGTTAGCACCAACGGTACCGTCAGAACCCAAGCCCCAGAACATACAGTTTGTTGTACCTTCAGGTTCGGTAACAATATGCTCTTCAACTTTCAAAGATTTATTTGTTACGTCATCTTCGATACCAACCGTAAATCCGTGGAAACCGTTGTTTTCAGCGTGTTTGTAAACAGCGAGAACCATAGACGGAGTGAATTCTTTAGATGACAATCCGTAACGACCGCCGATAATTCTGATGTCTTTGCCTTCAAGAGCTGCAACAACATCCAAGTACAAAGGTTCGCCGATTGAACCAGGTTCTTTAGTTCTGTCAAGAACAGTAACACGTTTAGTTGTTTCCGGCAAAACTGCGATGAAACGTTTAACGTCGAACGGTCTATACAATCTGACTTTAACCAAACCGTATTTAGTACCACGAGTTGCGTTCAAGTATTCGATAGTTTCTTCGATAGTTTCGCAACCAGAACCGATAGCAACGATAACGTCTGTAGCATCAGGTGCTCCAACGTAATCGAACGGATGATATTGTCTGCCTGTTACAGCAGCAACTTTATCCATATATTCTTGAACGATATCAGGAACTGCATCGTAGTATTTGTTAACGGTTTCACGTCCTTGGAAGTAAACGTCTGTATTTTGAGCACCGACTTTACAAACAGGAGCTTCAGGACGCAATGCACGTTTTCTGAATTCTTCAATGTATTTAGGTTCAACTAATTTTGCAATATCTTCATAAGAAATTTCTTCGATTTTGTGTACTTCGTGAGAAGTTCTGAAACCGTCGAAGAATTGCAAGAACGGAACTTTTGATTTGTAAGTTGACAAGTGAGCAACTAAAGCCATATCCATTTCTTCTTGAACAGAGTTAGCTGCTAACATTGCATAACCTGTGTTACGGCAACCCATAACGTCTGAGTGATCGCCGAAAATTGCTAATGATTGAGCTGCGATTGCACGAGCTGCTACGTGAATAACGTGAGGAAGCATTTCCCCTGCCATTTTGTGCATTACAGGAATCATCAATAATAAGCCCTGAGAAGCAGTGTAAGTTGAAGTCAACGAACCTGCTGCCAAAGAACCGTGTACAGCACCTGCAGCACCTGCTTCAGATTGCATTTCGGCAACTCTTACAGGTTTGCCCCAGATGTTTAATTTGTGTTGAGAAGCCCATTCATCAATCCATTCACCCATTGTAGATGAAGGAGTGATTGGGTAAATTGCTGATACTTCGCTTAATGCATACGCAACATGTGCGGCAGCGTAGTTACCATCAACTGTTATAGTTTTTCCTGGCATAATTTACCTAACCTCCTTGTTTATGCTATTACTTAATACTATAAATACCATTACATGATAATACAAACATGTTTTATTGACAAAGAAATCTTTTATGTAAATTATTGTAAAGAAAAATGCATAATTTTACCGAAAAAGGTAAAATTTTTGATTGACGAACTTTATATATATCGATAGTTTCAGAGGTTTTATTATGAATATACAAATCACTCCAAATTTCCAATTAAAATCATTTCAAAATCAACAACCGAGAAATAATAGTCCTATTATTTCTCCAAAGTATTTACATACTTTAGAAAAGGACACCGTAAGTTTCGGTTCGGGAGCAAAAGTTTTAGAAACAAGAACAAAAGAAGTTTCTTGGAAACTTGTAAATGAAATTCATGACGAATTAGAGCCAATGACAAAAAAGTTGGTAGCAACATTTAAAAAAGAGTTTGAATCCATAACAGCAAACAAATTACATCCGCAAAGACCTGTTTTCGGTATTCATGGTAGAGCAAAAGGTCCGGACAGTCTTGCGAACAAAGGTATTTCAAGGGGTTGCAAATCCAAAGATAAAATCAAAAACATCGGTGATGCAATAGGTTTAAGAATTACGATGGGCAATTCCTCTCAAGACGCTTTTGACAAAGCTTTTGGAGTTCTTGGCGTAATGGTTAAGAAAGGTATTTTCAAGGTTAAAGAAATCGAAAACTACAGATTGACAAGAAAAGACAGTTACGTTTCTTCAAAAACCTTAGACAAATTTGAAGAAACTTGCCAATCAATGAAACAATACCCTTTAAGAAGCGGAAAAGCTATTCCTAACGGTTACACCGCCGTCCACTTAACCATTGAGCTTCCGGGCGGACAGCTTGCCGAAGTTCAAATCATGGGAAAAGGTCTTGAGGACTTAAAAGATTTAGAAGATTTTTACTACAAGCACAGATGTCACAAAAGTTTAGACAAAAAATACGCACGAATTCAAAAAATGCTCGACGAAAAAATGAACGGATTGGACGATATGCAACAAGAATTTTTGAATAAATATATTCTTGATTCTTATGTCCATGCAAAAAATCTAACCTCAAGAAGTCCGAAACAGAGAGCAAAGATTTCCGACTTCTTGCCAATACCGTACTTCTTACCTCAAGAGCTCGGATTTGCAAATTTGCACAAAATGAAGGAAGAATGCGATTTGGCAGATAAAACTCTAAAGGAAGCCGCAAAAACAGCAAAACAGGTCAAAAAGGCTAAAAAGTTACAATAGCAACGTTTTCCACATGGTACGTATGACAAAACATGTCGAACGGTTGAACACTTTCAACTTTTGCACCGTGTTCTGTTAAAATTTTTAAATCCCTCGCTAATGTCGCAGGGTTGCAACTTACATAGATAATTGTGCCTTTAGAAAGTCGTAATGCTTCTTCCAATGATTTTTGCGAACACCCTTTGCGTGGCGGATCAAGAATTATTACATCAAATTTCCGCTTAATCTTTTCGCAATATTTTGCCGTATCCATGCAGTGGAGTTCTACATTTTGAATATTGTTTAACTTCAAAACTTCTCGAGCCTTTGCGACGGATTCCTTGTTTTCCTCAACAGAAACGATATGCTCTGCAACATCAGATGTGCAAATTCCGAAAGTTGCAATTCCTGCATAAGCATCCAAAACCGTCGGTTTTTCAAAATTGTCTTTTATGTAATTTTTTACATAAGAAAAGATGTTTTCGGCACTCTTCGGGTTAACCTGAAAGAAAGTTTCTGCACCAATTTTAAAGGTTTTGTCCAATAATTTTTCTTCAATAAAATCTTGTCCTGCTACGCATTCTGTTTCGTTGCCGAGAATAATGTTTGTGCGTTTCCTGTTGAAGTTTACACAAACCCCGACAACCTTTTCAAATTCATCAAAAATTGCCTCGCAAAAATCTTTCAACCTGTCAAAAACCTTTTTAGAATTAACAACGAGTGTCACTAGCACCTTGCCGTTTTCCGCAGAAACCCGAAGAACAACATGTCTTAAATCGCCGATTCCGTTTTTTTCAATATAACCGGAAATTCCGAAGTCAAAACAACGTTCCCTGATAAATTCAATAATTTCGTCACAAATTTCAGGCTGGATAGGGCAGTGTTTAATGTTCACAATCTCATGCGTCTGAGGCTTGTAATATCCCGCAAGAATTCTTCTGGAAACCTTTGTTCTTGAAATCGGATACTGAATTTTGTGCCGATAAGCCGTTTTTTCAGGGCTAGGCACAACCTGTGGAACTTCAATATCCAGATGTGCAATAGAATGCATTGCATCCTCAACCATTTGTCGTTTTAGTTCCAGTTGGTAATCATAATCTATAAACTGCAACTGGCATGCCCCGCAAACCTTTTGCATAGCACAGAAAGGTTCAACCCTGTGCTCAGACGGCTCAATGATTTCAAGAATCTTTGCCGTTGCATAGTTTTTGTTAACCTTCGTAATCTTAATTTTTAAAACATCTTCGGGGCAAGCGTTCTCAACAAAAATAACAATACCCCCAACCCTCGCAATACCCGTTCCGAGATTGGAAAGTTTTTCTATTTTTACTTCAAATTCATCGTTTATCTGCATAAATTTATTATATCATAGAAAAATTTTTCACATCTTAAAAAAACTAGTTGACATCAAATCTTTTTTTGATATGATTATAAATGTCGAAGGGCAAGGGCGTTTAGCTCAGTTGGTAGAGCGTCTCCCTTACAAGGAGAGGGTCAGAAGTTCGAGTCTTCTAACGCCCAAATGAAAGGAATTGCGAAAGCAGTTCCTTTTTTTTGTAACCCTACTATAGGTGCAAAACAAGATAAAGACAATATTCAATTTGATTCCAACTCTTCAACCGCCAAATCTCTAGGACTCACTCCGTACTTCTACCTTTGGTCGGGTGAGGAGAACAGCTCCAGCCGCGCATACCTCAGGGTCTTCAACACTACGCGCTCGAACTGGTACGGCGACTACCGCTACCGCGACAGCAGCGGCGGTCAGGCTGTTTGTTTAGGGGATTAGAGTGCATGTCGGCGGTGTCGATAATCTCTTGTGGCAAAGGCGATAAGGCTATAAGGCGACATGAACTTAAAAAGTTCCTTCGTGCCTCAACAACTCCACCAACTGCAGAACTACCTCAAAGACATCGCCGACGTAGCCGTAGTCTGCAATCTCAAAAATCGGGGCATTTTTGTCCGAGTTTATTGCAATAATCTTTTCAGAAGCTGACATCCCAATCGTGTGCTGTACCGCACCGGAAATTCCGCACGCTATATAAAGTTTCGGGCTAACCGTCTTACCAGTCTGT
>ONYB01000041.1 GCA_900321895.1 uncultured Brachyspira sp. | reverse complement strand
GACGGCAAACTCTTGCATGTAAAGGATTACAAAAAAGATAACGAAATTCAGGCGAAACTGCTCTCAAATATTGTCACAAACGGCAAAAGCTCCGAACTCAATCTTGAAACGGCACTGCAATTACCGCTGAACCGTCTTGACGAGGATAAAATTTATCTGGACGCAAACATCAAAGACCTTGATTTAGCACCGTTCAGCACGTATATCAAGGCACTTTCAAAAGGCAAATATCAAAATACTAAGGGAATTCTTAACCTTACGGCATCCACAACCGTTCAAAAAGATAAGCACAAAAAAATTGATATGGATTTGAAGTTGAACGATTTCGGGCTTATGAACTCTGATATTGCTCAATCTACCTATTGTGACGGGCTTTTAGAAATCCAAAGCACCATAAAAACCTTGCGAAACGGGGTGCATTTTGACAAATTAACGATTAACGCAAAAAATATTGATATCGCAGCAAACGGGGACGTTACAAAGCTCAACTCAAAAATGCCCCACCTGAATTTGAAGGTGGCATTGAACCCTTCCCGTGCCGAAAACATTATCACCTTGCTTCCGGGATATGAAAAATTATTGCCGGAATTCAACTTTTATCTTTTGAAAAAGCACATATTTTATGCAAATGCAATGGGAAATATCGAAATCAAAGGTGTTGCAAATTCACCTGAACTGTTCGGTAAATTCCTGATTACAGACGGGTATTTAATAAAAAGAATTCCTAATACAAAAGAGGGTGCAAAGGTCGAATTGTCGCTGAATAAGCGGACTATGACTTTACACGCAAATATCGCAACTGACCCGAAAGAAGAGGTTGACGTCAACGGAACATTCAAACTTTTTGTGGACAGACGCTCGGATTTACGAATTACGAGCACAAAAAACATCAACTTAGCAAAAGCTCAAGAGGTTATTCTTCCACTCCACAATATTTTGAAATTTGAAATAGGTCCTGCCGAAATGATGACGATAGGCGGATTTGGAAACATAAACCTTAGAGCTGCAGGTACAAAAACAGAACCGCATGCGTGGGGCACGATGAATTTTCACAGAGCTCAAGCAGAATTTAACGACATTCATCATGTTTTGGTAAAGAATATTGAAGGCGGAATTGTTTTCAACGACAGAGATGTAAAATTTCAGACGAACAACGCAACCTTGAATAATTTGCCTGTGAAGGTCTTCGGCAAATGCTCACTTGCGGGCGGTATGGATGTTACGGCGATTGCAAACAATCAGGACGTAAGGGACTTTTTAAAGGTTATCCACGATTCACCGCTGCTTGCGGAATTGCAAGAAGTCGTTAAACCAATTAACACGGCCTTCGGGAAAATGGATTTGTATCTGAATATGACTGGCAACATCAAAAGTGGCGATGAAATCGTTTTCAACGAAAACCTTTTCTCTAAAGGGCATGTTGATCCGCATTCCGCAACAATAACAATTCACAATTTTCCTGCGGTGTTCAAGGATGTTTCGGGAAGAATTAATTTTGAAAACAACGACGGCGACTTTGACGTGTCAACAGTAATCGGCAATTCAAAAATCTACTCGTCAGGGACGATTAAAAACAAAGTCATCAACGCAAACACCTATTCGCACAAATTTAATGCAGGTGACGGGATTGAAATCGCTTCAAAATTAGACCAAAGAATTCCATACATAAAGGATTTAAAATCAATAAATACGGCATTTACGTCGCACTACAAAGGCAAAGCTGACGGCATAATCCACTTTGACGGGCTGGAAATGAACGGCAAAATATACAACAACCGAGGTTCAAAACAATCAATTATTTTGAACAACAATTCGACCTTCAACCTGAAAAATCTTCACCTGACGGTTTCGCCAATTCGTGGAACTTTCAAAAACAATCCGTTTTCTGCTGAAAAAGTAGAAGTCAAAAATATGTTCAGCGGAAAGGAAATTTTTAGCGGAAACATCAATTTCAGAGGGTTTGACATTGCCGCATTGAACAATTTTCCTGAACTCGGCGAAATTTATCCGCAATACAAAAACACTCTCAAGGATTTTGCCCAATTCAACGGAAAAATCAACATCGCAAGCAAAATCAACGACAACAAAATCCGCTTGTTCACCCAACTGAACGGCACAAGCGTTTTGTATAAACCAAAACGTACTCGCATTAAAATTCAAAACGGTCACATTCTGTTGAACAACGACACGCTGTATTTAGGCAATATCAATTCTTTTGTGGGCAGAATGCCGTTGTATTTGAGCGGTAAAATTCTCAACGTACAAAAAGCTCCGTATACGGATTTGTATGTGAATGCAAAACCTAATCAGGAATTTTTTGATCAGCTTTTCAACAACAAATCGGTTTATCCGATTAAGTTGAAGGGGGATGTGAACTGCACTTCAAAAATCCATGGACCGCTTGACAATCTTTACACCAAGACAGAATTAAAACTCGACGAGGATTCGACACTTTATTATATGGGAGCATTCATCGGAGACAGCGAAAATCCTGTAAAAATTTATCTCGACAGCGTTTTGACCCCAACATATTTGAAGGTAAACAATTTTAAATACGACAAAATTATTACCTCACAGAACAACAGAGATTTTGCGAATACTCAAGTTGTGGCAAGCGGAAATCTTGAATTCTTAGACAAAAATAATCTCAAATTCAACAACTTCCGCATAAAAACTCTCAACCCTACGGATGCAAAAATCTTCAACGTAATCTTTAAAAAACCGTTGATGAAACAAGGCGTTTTCACCTCTGACCTGTTGATAAACGGAACGACACTTTCTCCGAAAATTCTCGGACAACTTGATGTTACAAGTATCGATGTTCCGTTTTTTGAGGCAACGGTTAATGACATGCACTTTGATTTTAAACGTAATATTGTCGACATAAAATCAAATGCAAATATTATGACGAATAAAATTACGCTCAATGCTCAAATGCTCAACAATCTCGAATTACCGATAAAAATCAAGGACGTAAAACTTCATTTTGACAGTCTTGATTTGAATAAAATTACACAGGCACTTCAGGATTATGATGCTGATATTTATAAACAAAAAATTGCAGCGGATGGTCAGACTAAAGACTTTGACCCGTCGAATATCATAATTAAAAACGGCGAAATTACGGCAAACACGATTAAGCTCAAAGCGATTGAAGCAACGAATTTTAAGGCAAATGCGATACTTACAAACAATATGCTTTTTGATGTCGATAACTATGCGTTTGACCTTGCGGGCGGCAACGTTAGCGGGGATTTGAAATACAATTTGCTCAACAAAAAACTCGTTCTTAATTCGCAAATTAAAAACTCCAGTGCCCAGACTATTTCAGAATCACTGTTTGACTTGAAAGGTCAACTTTACGGAAAAGTAAGCGGAAATATGGCATTCGTTTGTAACGGAAAGAGCCAAATTTCTTGTATGAGTACACTTTCCGGCAACGGGGATTTTGAAGTTTCACACGGCAGAATGCCAAAACTAGGTTCTCTTGAGTACCTTTTGAAAGCTGCAAACCTTGCAAAAGGCGGAATTACAGGACTTTCGATTAACGGTATTATTGATTTGATTACACCTTTGAAAACGGGTGAATTTGAAAGCATTAGCGGAAGTTACATCGTAGACGAGGGAATTGCCCGTGACATCAACATTTATTCAAAAGGAAAGGATTTGAACCTTTATTTAACGGGTTCTTACAACATAGTAAATTCGATTGCTAACATGAAGGTTTACGGAACTCTTTCCAACAACATCACGAATGTTTTCGGACGGTTGAAAAATGCCTCGCTCAACACCTTGTTAAACACAATTCCATTATTGAACAAAAACGAGTTGTCGCCTGAACTTGAGGCAGAAATCAGAAAAATTCCGAACTACACCGTCAACAACAATTTGTTTAGAATTTTTGCGGTAGATATTGACGGCAACATCAACGGTATCAATTACGTTAAGAGCTTCAAATGGGTTAAATAAACTTATGGAACAGGGTCGTAACCGCCTTTGTGTTTCGGATGACATCTGCAAATTCTCTTAATCCCGAGCCAACCGCCTTTCATCACTCCGTATTTTTCAATGGCTTGTCGAGTGTATTCCGAACACGTCGGGTAGAACCTGCAAACCGCAGGGGTATATTTTGAAATTTTTTGATAAATTGATATCAGAAATAGAATTATTTGTTTCATCGGGTTTATTATAACGGGAACAAAGAGAAAATAAAAGTGAAAAGTAAACGGCAAATTCGCACTCTTCCCTACTTGCTAAAATGTTATTTTAGAGTAAAATATCTGATATAAGAAGATTTTTAGAATTAAAGGGGGATACGAGATGGCTATTGAAAGACAACACGTAAAAGAACAGGATAAAGAACAAAGAAGACACAATTTTGACCCTGTAGAAAGCAACCTTACACCTGAACAGGTAAAATTGGAGGCTTCAAGATGTCTTCATTGTAAAAATCCAAGATGTGTTCAAGGTTGTCCGGTAAACATTCATATCCCTGATTTTATTCAGGCAATAAAAGAAGATAACCTCGACAAAGCAGGCGAAATTATCCGCCAAACGAGTATGTTACCGTCCGTATGCGGCCGTGTTTGTCCGCAAGAAAGACAGTGTGAAGGTAACTGTATTCTCGGAATTAAAGGAGAGGCTGTAGCTATCGGAGCTCTTGAACGTTATGTCGGGGACAACACAAAAGCCGCAATGCCTGAAATTAAACCGTCAGGCAAAAAAGTTGCCATTGTAGGTTCCGGTTGTGCGGGAATTACAGCCGCTGCAGATTTGAGAAAAGCCGGTCACGAAGTGGTTGTTTTTGAGGCTCTTCACAAGCTCGGCGGGGTTTTGAGATACGGCATTCCTCCATTCAGACTTCCGAGAACAGTTTTGGACAGAGAAATTGAAAACCTCAAAGCTATGGGGGTCGTTTTCCATAAAAATGTTGTTGTCGGAAAATCCATTACTTTGAAACAGTTGAAAGAAGACGGTTTTGACGCAATCTTTATTTGCTCGGGTGCAGGATTGCCGAAAATGCTCCACATCAAAGGGGAAAACCTCAACGGCGTTTTCTCTGCAAACGAATTTTTGACCCGTGTAAACCTTATGCACGCAGGTCAGCCTGACAGCCCGACACCTTTAAGAGTCGGGAAACGTGCCGCAATCTTTGGAGGCGGAAACGTTGCGATGGATGCAGCAAGAACAGCTGTCCGTGTAGGTTTTGAAGAGGTTTATATTATTTACAGACGTACGGAAAAAGAACTCCCTGCAAGATTGGAGGAAATTCGTCACGCAAAAGAAGAAGGAATTACTTTCAAATTCTTATATTCACCAAAAGAGATTTTGGGACAAGATGGCTACGTCAAAGCTGTAGAACTTGAGGTTATGGAACTCGGCGAACCTGATGAAAGCGGTAGACGCAGACCTGTTTCTACGGGCAAAACAGAAACAATGGAACTTGATACCGTAATCGTTGCACTCGGTACAGGTCCAAACCCGATTATCCAAAAATCAGCAGACGCAGAAGGTATTGAAATTGCTGTTGACAAGCGTGGTTATATCACTGTAGACGGCGAAACAAGATGTACAAATATTCCGACGGTTTATGCTGGCGGTGACGTCGCTCCTGTCGGCGAATCCAACGCAATCAACGCTATGGGTGCGGGCAAGAAAGCTGCAAAAGCCATTAATGAGTTATTAAAATAGTTTGTGGGGAACGGTTAATTGCAATTTAAGAAATTATTGTTGTTAATAGTTGCGTTTCAGCTTTGTGCAGGCTCTGCGTTTGCACTTGAGCTTGATATGTCGGTTGATGAGGAAATCCGAAAGAATTACAACCCGTCAAAACTTGAACTGGAGCAGTTGCCGTCAATTTCTGAAACAGAGCAGATTCAGCAAACGACACTTCCGGCATTGCCGAAAACCACAACAACTACGACATCAAAGACAAGCAACATCGTAACAATTCCGCCGGCTCAAACAACGACATCGACGCAACCCGTTCAACCTCCCAAAACAATGCCTGTGATTAATTATTCACAAAATACCGGCAAGGTTAAAAACTACCTTCCTAACACCTCTGCAAAAAACGATTTGACAGCGATAAAGATTAAAAAAGGCACAAAATTCACCGTAAAATCTCAAACGAAGGTTTCAGATTGGAACAGTGCAGGGGCAGGCATGACGTTTGTTTCGACAAAT
>ONYB01000011.1 GCA_900321895.1 uncultured Brachyspira sp. | reverse complement strand
CTCGGGAGAATTCGGGTCGCATTTTTCAAGTAATACGTCCAGTATGTCATTTTGTTTCTTTTCGATTGCTGTACACAAAAAACATATATCAGAATTTATGTTTTTGACCTTTGACATATTGGCTTTCACAAATTCAATATTTCCAGATTTTATTGCATTATTAAATTCTCTATCTGATACGTAAACGTTGGCATAAACGCTCGACATTGTGAGTAACAACGATATAAATATTACAAAACTTTTCAAAATAAAATTCCCCTTATGATTTTTATATTACAGAGAATGAAGGTTTTGTCAATAATTTCAAAAAACTTAAAGAGAGCAAAGTCTTTTCGTATTCGGGGCAATACACCTAAATTTACGAAATTCTGTACAAGTATGAGTTGAATTCTTCGTTGCCGGAAATTTTATGGGCATCTGCGTCAAAATCCAGATAAATTTCACAATCCCCGGTTGAGCCAACGATGTTAAAATCTTTTTGTACAACTTCCAGCCCGTCCATATAAACCTTGTGTCTGTTCGGAAAGGCGTATACCGGCATGTCAGGTTGATTTAGCTCCCCTGCCAATTTTCTTGCGTATGCAAAAATCGTATCTCTAATTTCGTCATTGTATTGGTATTTGTGTTGTAATTCAATATTATCAAGGATTAATGCGGGTTTACCGTCGATATTTCCGATATAGCACATTGTGTTGCCAACGTATTCGTTGTTGACTTTTACCTCAATCGCAGAGGCAAGTTTGCAGAAGGTATAAATCGGAGCTGTCCATTGGTTACAGCCACTGCCTACGGCGGTGCAACAAGAGGCATAGTTGCCGAGGAAGAGTGAATGTTCTATGTTATTCATATCTGCTTTCAAGACCTCAAAGTTTACGGTTTCTTTTGTGTCAGGGCCATTTGTTCCTCTGATTTCAAGATTACGTAATCTTAAAAGGTGGTCTTTTAGGGTTTTTCGAGCGTTCTCAATCGCAGGGTCATCGTTCGGTTTGTTCCAAAATTCTGAATTAGTCATTTCTTTTTTTAGAATTTTCATCAATTCGGGTAAGTCATCAAATTTAACAGGCGAATTGTTTTTGAATATTTTAAAATTGCTTTGTACGCTGTCAAAAAAGCCGTCGTTAGTGTATGCGGCACTACTTTGTTCGATTAGGTGGTAGCCTTTTTCGCTCATCGCTTTTTCAAGTTTTGAAAATTCTTCTGGCGGGATTTTTGAGAACAATTCGTCGTTAAAATCTGCTTCCAAATTTTTTATAGCGTGCTGTTTCTGGGTGGAAGTATCTATTGTAATGACTTTTTTGATGTTTGATTGCGGGTTGAATTTTGTCCAGTTGTTGTAATTTATATTAATTTTTGAAAATTGCTTTTGGGTTTCCTTGTTAAAATCGTATTTGTTGATGACTTCTTCAACTGTTTTGTTAGGGTGTTTTGCAAGATTATCAATGAGAGCTTTGAAGTTATTATAAAAATTGAAATCCGAACAGATTAATTCCGGTATAAATTTAGTTTTCCTAAAATCAATTCTGTTTTCAATCTGACCGTAACTGTTCGTTAAAAAGCAGTTGTTTAGCATTTTATTTCTTTTGCGAATTCCGATTTTTGAGTTGTCGTTCAGGGTTGGGAGTAAATATCTTAATTTTTTAGGTTCATCTTTCATCAATATTGCGGCTTGACCTGCAAGAATTTTATCTTTTGGGTTTTTTATCGCATTTTCCACGAGATTACGATTGGATTTTGTGAGATTATTAATCTTATTTTTTAATTCGTTGTCCTCTTGATTTTTCTGATAAAGTTTTTTTAGGGTGGTAATTTTTTCTCGGTTTTCCAGATATAGTTTACTTTCGGTAGGGTTAGTAAGTCGGAGGAGTTCTTCATAGAGTGGAAATTCTTCATCTATGCGTCCGAGGTTGTCGATAATGTTTCCCACGAAATCGTATTTTTCTTCAAAACTTGCGAGAAAAGACTTTTTGCCTAAAAAATTCAAAGTATTAAGTGTGTATTTGGGTTCAGAAAGCAACAATTCTTCGACATCATCCGCTTCAGCTCGCCAAAAAGAATATGACAGCTTATCTTTTCGTATTAAGCCTTCTTCTCTAATGTCAACGAGTTTTTTTATGTCGTTTGGATTGTGAATATCTCTTTCAAACAATTTTGGCATGAAGGCTATCGGGTAGCCCAATTTGTTGGCTTGAGAAATCCTGTCGGTTTGTTTTTCAAAATGCGAAAGACTGCGTGTTATGCCCTTGAATTCCAAAAGATCATATATTGAAATATCGTCTTTTCCGAGTGCAAAGATTTTTTGAAGGACTGCACGGTAGTATTTGTCATCGTAGGCTTTTGCTATATACAAGATTTTTGACATAGCATCTTGGACATTTTCGTTGTTGTAAATCGGACAATTTTCCAGCCCTTTTTCTACAAGCTTTTTGGCATTCTTTTCGTTTACTACATCAAACCGTTTATCTTTAGTCAAAAAATACAGTAACCCTTGAAAATTAACTTGTGCGGGAGCTTTCGTTTGTTGAGCGGGGCTGTTATCGGGTTTGGGTTTGTTATTGCACCTGTTGATGTAATTGTACTGTATCTGGGAAATTCGCATACTTTATTAAAACCCAAAGAAAAATGTTTTTGCTATATCTTCATAAAAAAACAGAGGCTTGTTAAACAAACCTCTGTTTTTGATTTTATATTTTCTACTTATTAGTAGTCTTGATCAAGTGTTGTGATTACGTTGCCGTAAGAAGCTTGTAATCTTTCTGTCCCTGAAGTTGCCATTTGTTGTTGTTCGCCATCTAAGATTAAGCTCAAGAACAACAATTTGTTTTTGGTTGCTGCATCAAGGTTGATGAACTCTGCCCCGGCTCTCATATCATTAGCACTGACAACTTTTACATCTGTGTTAATATCGATATCACCGTACTTGATGTGTACAGGGACAACATCACCAACTTTAAGGGAGTTGTCGTGTGCCAGTGAAACCCCGCCTCGAGAGATGTCGAGTACATTGCTTACACCGGAGCTTGAGCCTACAAGTTCTACAGGGTTTTCTGTATATCTTGTGTCAAATCTCATAAACTGACGTTTATCGATTGTCGGTACAACATCCGAGATGTCCTTACGTTGAACCCAAGTTTTGCTGTTTACATCATCAGGGTTAATGCTTGGCTCTGGAGTTGGTTCCGGAGTTGGTTCTGGAGTTGGTTCCGGAGTTGGCTCAGG
>ONYB01000006.1 GCA_900321895.1 uncultured Brachyspira sp. | reverse complement strand
TTCACTTCGTTTATTGTTGTGTGTGTTGCGGTTTTGATTTTGAGAAAAACCGACCCTGAAAGACCTAGAGCTTTTAAAGTTCCGTTTTCACCGATTACTCCGAATCTCGGAATTATCTGCTGTGGCGGATTGATGGTTTATAAATCTATGCAACCTTCAAGTTCAGCTTTGTTATTCCCTGTATGGTTGGGCTTTGGGGCAATGATTTATCTTCTTTACGGGTTTGTAAGAAACAGAATGAATGAAAATAAAATTCATAATGAAAAAATTGAACAAAGAAAACAGGAATTATTAAAATAAATGGATATTAGAAATATTATCAGCAATATGCTGACAAGAAGAAGCCCCGATGAACTTATTGCAGCCGGAAAAAAATCCGAGCTGAAAAAAACGTTGAATGTTTTTGACTTGATAGTATTGGGCATAGGTGCGGTTGTAGGAACAGGTATTTTTACAATTATCGGTTCTGCAATTCAGGGCGGCCCTGAGAGCCTCGGTGCTGGGCCTGCGATTATTATTTCAATGATTTTGGCGGCTGTTGCGTGTGTTTTCTCAGCACTCTGTTACAGTGAAATCGCTGCAATGATACCGGTTGCAGGTAGTGCTTATACATATACTTATGCAACAATGGGTGAATTTATGGCTTGGATGGTCGGCTGGATTTTGATGTTAGAATATGCTATCGGAAATATTACGGTTGCGTGTGCGTGGACTGGGTATTTTGTTCAGTTTATGAAAGGTTTTAAGGCTGTTTTGCCTGCTTTTATCGTAAACTTTCCGATGTGGCTTAGAAACGATTACAGATTTATGTTTGCGTATTGTGACAAATTCGGGCTTGACCCGCACAGCCAAATGCCGTATTTGTTTGATAAAATTCCGGTTGCTCTGAATCTTCCGGCTATGGTGATAGTTTTACTTTTGACAATCCTTTTGATTAAGGGAGTAAAAGAATCTACAAGGTTTGCGAGTATTATGGTTGGCGTAAATATGTTCATGATAATTTCGTTTATTGTCGTCGGCTCGTTTTATGTAAAACCTGAAAACTGGGCACCGTTTGCACCGAACGGTTTTGAGGGCGTATTTATGGGTGCTTTCTTAATCTTTTTTGCTTATATCGGTTTTGATGCGATTTCTACAACAGCAGAAGAAACTGAAAATCCGCAGAGAGATTTGCCGATTGCTATTTTGGGAACTCTCGTAATTTGTACGATTTTATATATTTGTGTGGCTCTTGTTTTGACCGGTAATGTTCCGCTCGGAAGTATAGATACGCAAGCTCCGATTGCTCATGCTATGAGAGTTATCGGAAAAGATTGGTTTGCAGGTTTGATTTCAATAGGTGCGTTGTGTGCTTTGACATCAGTTATTCTTATTTACCAACTGGGTACGACAAGAATTCTTTATGCTATGAGCAGAGATAGATTTTTACCAAAATCGTTAAGATTAATCCATAAAAAATACAGAACTCCGCACGTTTTGACGTGGATTTCAGGTATCGTCGTAATTGTTTGTACTTTATTTATGGATTTGAATATTTCGGCTGAACTTTGTAACTTCGGTACGTTTACTTCTTTTATCATAATTTGTATTGCAGTTTTGATTTTGAGAAAGACTGAACCGAACAGAGAAAGACCTTTTAAAGTTCCGTTCTGTCCGTGGTTCCCGATTATGGGTATAATTACTTGCGGTGGCTTGATGATTTATTCGCTCAAATCTTTGAAAACTTCATCGGTATATTTTCCGTTGTGGCTCTTCATAGGTGTGGTAATTTATGCAATCTACGGATATGCTGCAAAACGTTTTGAAGAAAAAAAGAGAGCAAAATTCTCTGTTCAAAAGGTTGTTGAAAAAGTTTAGTAAAATTATAAATTAATTTGCGTAAAACTTTTGTTTAAACTAAAATATTGACATGGCTGTAAGGAAGAAAATCACACAGAAAATAAAAAGTATTACATTGCTGGATAAATATATCTTAAAGCAGGTCATAGAGATGTTTTTGATGGGGGTTTGTATTTTCTCGTCAATCATTTTTGCGTCCGATACTTTTATCACTTTGATTAAGCAGATATCGCTTTTTGGAATTCCTTTTAAAGTCGCTTTGATGATGATTATTTTAAACCTTCCACAGGTTATTGTAATGACTATTCCTATGGGGGTTTTGCTTGCAACGGTAATGACGTTGAACGGATTGAGTTTGAAATCCGAAATTACTGTTATGAGAGCTTGCGGAATCGGGCTCAATCGTATTGCAAAACCGATTTTTGTTTTTGCAATTTTGATGTCTGTTTTCAGTTTTGTTATTAACGAAAGTGTTGTGCCGGTCATGGCAAAACAGTCAAAAGACCTTGCACTTTGGGCTTTGGGTCAAAAAAATATTCCAAACGGTAAACAAAATTTTGTGTTTAAAGAACTTGATAAAGATGGCATGCTGAAACGACTTTTTTATGTAGGATATTGTGAGGACAAGGTTTTGCACAATATAACGGTGCTTGATACCTCAAAAGAAGGAACAATTCAGGTTTTGCAAGCTGAAGAAGGCAAAACATCACCTTCCGGATGGGATTTCCAGAAAGGTGCTGTTTACACAGTGGGACAAGAAGGTAAAGTTTTAAATACAACGTTGTTTGAGGATTCGACCGTTAAGTTTGGTTTGGATTTGTCGAAGGAATTGAATAAAAATATTGCGAAAGAAATGAATTTTGCAGAACTTTTAAAGTTTATATCAACCAAATTAAACACTGTTGATGAACATCAGCGAAATGTGGTCGTAATTGAGCTTTACGATAAAATTGCATTACCGTTGACAACAATAGCACTTGTTTTAATCGGGGTTCCGCTTGCGATTACACCGCCGAGAGTTCGTTACAACAGGGGATTTTTGTTTAGTATTTTGATAATTTTTGCATATTATCTAATTCGAGCTTTGTCAATTTCGTTTGGTGAAGCGGGAGCATTGCCTCCGTTCTTTGCGGCTTGGATGCCAAATCTTGTCTTGACGCTTCTTGGCGTAATCCTTTATTACAAAAAGGTTTACACAATAGACTAGGTTTAAAATTTAGGCATTGTGCCTTCTTGATTTTCGGGTAAACAAACTCCGAATTGGCAATTTGAATTGTAATTTTGGTTTGAAGCGGCTCCGGTAGGGGCATTGGTTTCGGTATTAATGAGCATATCTTGATAAGGTTTAAAATATGATGGCGAAAATGCATCTGGTTTTTGTAAATTGTTGAGATTGTTAGGAGTATATCGTTCTTGTAAACTTGGTGTCGAAAGTGTTGAGCAACTTGAGCCGTCAAGACTGCAAGATGCAAAAGTCGGTAAAATAAAGTTTGCAAATAAAATTATAAATAAAATCTTTTTCATACTATCCGCCTTTCTTGGTTATGGCATTATAGATGATAAACTATATTGCACAGCTTTCCATTAGACAAATGGGGAATATTTAGTTGCGTGAACGCTTTGCGTTTGTGAAGTGAATAGGGTTAATAAGTGAATAAGTTCAGAACGTGTGCGTTGCACCAGTGCTACTTTTGAGCGTAGCGAATGTAAAGGACTTTTCACCTTTCGCTTCTCACTTCTCACTTCGTTTCACCTTCTCCATAACTTCGGAGAAGCTCACGATTGGGAGCATTTTGTAACCACAGTCGTCTGAAAGTGCTCCGCCCATTGAAAAAAGTTCTTCTTGCGGGTAGCGTCGGCAAATTCCGGGGCGGTGTTTGTGAATTTTGCATTTGTGCGTCACGGGGTCAAGGTTTGTGCATTCAAAGACAAGCCCAGTTTCATCTTTGTCTATGACCTTTAGGTATGTGTAAAAGCGGTGCAGAAATTGAAGTTTTTTGAATTCTTCCTCGTCTTGGATTACGTGTTTGTAGTGCTTTACGTAAATTTTTGTGCAACATTTCCCGCAGGCGTTGCATTTGCCCGTCCTGTAGTATTTTTTCCCCAAGATTTTGGAAAGTATAAATTTGCGGATTTTGAGTAAAATTTCCTCCATATTATTATGATAGTTAAATGTCGCCGGAATTTCAATGTTAAATTTAAAACCTCCGATATTGATAGTATCGGAGGTTAGTAATATTAAGCATATTTGTGCTGTTTGTATTCCCGCTGTGCAAGCTCTTTGTCCAAGTGGTAGAGAATGGTTTTGTCAGAGCCGAACATTTGCAATTTTTTGATTATCTCAAAAACTGTTGCCTCTTCTTCGACTTGTTCTGCGATGTACCAGTCGATGAAGTTTCGGGTTGCCATGTCGCATTCGTCCTCGCTCATATAGGCAACGCATTCAATGCTTGAAGTGACACTTTTTTCATGCTCGTAAATTTTTTCAAAAATTTGTAACGGGTCTTGAAAATCAGCTTGCGGTGCTTCGATTTGTTTTAGGTTGATGTTGCCGTTTCTTGCAATCAGATAGTCAAAAATTATCATGCCGTGGTCTACTTCTTCCCGAGCTTGAACCTTTGTCCAATGACAAAATCCTCTAAGACCAATTTCGTCAAAATGAGCAGACATAGCAAGATATAGATAAGCGGAATAGAATTCTTTATTAATTTGTTCATTCAAGATTTCCTCTACTTTAGTGTTTATCATTTTTACCCTCCCATAAACCGTGTATGTTGCAAAATTCGAGTGCGTTTTCGACCTCTTGAATATCTCGAATGACGGTTTTAGGTTCGTCGTTCGGGTACAGATATTGCAAAAGCATGCGGTTTTTGTCCTTGCTTATTGCCTCCATAAACATTATGTAGTGCTCGTTTTCCATCGGGTGCGGAATTGAGCCGACTTTTATCTCAAGCCCTGCTTCTCTTTCATTAAAAACAGGCACATGCTTTTCCGCAAAATTTTCGTCGTTTGTTTTAGGTAGCATTTTAAGCATTGGTTGTCCGCAACAGGTCAGCTGTCCAAAGCCTTCCAATATTACTTGAACAGTGTTTCCGCAAACCTCGCATTTGTACAGTTCTAAACGTTCTGTCATAAATTTCTCCTTTACAGAAAAATATTAAGCCTAAGTGTAGGCAAAAACATTGCACGACGGACTTAATCCTGTTTACGAAACATTTCTTTACAAAGAGGTTAACAAAAAATTAATTCTGCGTTACAATGCGGGTATGAAGGTCAATAGTGTTTTATTTGGCACGGGGGCATCAAGCTTGCCAAAGGTTTCACGAGAAAGTAAGGTGAGTGAATTTGCGTACCTGCCGTCGGAAAATCATCATCATAAAGGAATACTTTCCGCAAACGCATTCAAAAGATTGCTGGTTGCAACGGGTGTAATTGCGGTTGTGGTAACTCTTTCCAGACTAAAAATGCCGTTTGGCAAAACTCACGCTAAATTGTTCTGTGCAGTTGCGTAGAGTTGAGGCTCGGGCATGCCGTGGCGTATTATGCCCTTTTTCGGAAAATATAAAGATATAAAAAAGCCGAGTTCTTGTTGAACTCGACTTATATTAAACGTATTTAATGCTTAGCATTTTTGGGGTAATTTGTATTTTAATTTAGGATAAATGTATATTTTAAAGTCATGTCATTACTCAATCTTTGGCTTAGCCAATGAAAGAGATTTGTTTAGGGGTTGTTTCTGTATTTTTGTTGCCATATCTGACAGCTTCATTATAAGCCTTGACAAATTTATAAGCGATAGCTTTTACAGGGTTTGATTTTACCATATCTGCATTTCTGGTAATGTTCATATAGCCTGCAAATTCTCTTTTTGCGTCAGGAGCTTGAAGTGAAAGAATTCCGACGTTTGATGTCATGTTGTTCAAGTTGCCGTCAGCAAATGATATATATTTTTTATTTGTATTAAAATTTATCGGATTGATTGTTAACATTTTGTGACCCTCCTTCTCGTTAGGTTCTTTTCTTATTAAGTGTTTTTTGAACACTTCATTTAACACTTTCACTATAAACTATAAAAATATTTTTGTCAACCCCTATGATAACGTTTTGTTAAGAAAGACAGAACTCAATAATATCAATAGTTTTGGCATAAAGTGTCAAAAATGCACTTATTCCTACAATACAGAGATTTGGTTCTCCTTGTCGGGAGAATTTTTTATTTCTCATAAATAAATACTACTATTTTTTCTTATCCGTGTATATTACCCGATCGGGTAATTGTAAAAAATACACTAATTACGTTTAATATGATTAATCTTTTTCATACTTCCAGCTATTCTTAATTCCAACAAGGAGTCGAAAGACTCCGTTTTTTTTATGCTTTGACATGGCTTATGCGAGTGCCGGCATGCTTGTTTAGCAATAAAGGTCATGGAGGTTTGGGGTGAAAAAACAAAAAATAAAAAACCGTGTCACTGTCTATCGAATTTTGAGAACAATATCTTTAACTGCACGACCTCTTTTTAAAACTATGACACCCGCAAGTATTGTCTTAGTGCTGCTATGTTTCCATCCTGACACGGTTCGACAGCTTACGCCACCATAACGTTAAACGTCAACGATAATGCAATTATCAATATCCCTCGCAAAACCCTCACAACAGGCTCTGCACCCCGCCTAAACTTCGGGTCAAGGGATTGCAATTCCCCGTGGAACACGGCTTGATTAGAGAATAGCACAAAATTTTCGGGATGTCTAGGTTTAGTGGAATGTGAGGAGTGGGCGTGTTTGGCAAATGAAGTTAATAGGTGAATAAGTGAATACGCTCTATCGGGCTTGTGAATAAGTTCGTATCGGGTTCTACGCACCAAATAAGTATTCGTGACCTTTTGAAAAAACAGCTAAACGAAAAGACCTTATTCACTTATTAACCTATTCACCTATTTACTTTTATTTAACATATCGTAAAAAATTGCACTGTGTGTGCTTTTGAACTATTCTATTAGTATGATAAAACAGCTGAAATTGAAAAATTATATATTGATTGATGAGTTAATTGCAGATTTTGATAAGGGATTAAATGTAATTACCGGTGAAACAGGTGCCGGTAAAAGTATTCTTATCAGTGCGATAGATTTAGTTTTTGCTCCTCGTGTGTCAAAAGAGGTTATCAAACACGGACAGGAAAAAGCTGTAATTGAGTTGATAATAGATAACACAAAACACGATTTGAAAAATTTTTTTGAGGAAAACGGTATTGATGATTTAGGTGCCGAAATAATTTTGTCAAAAGAAATTACGCAGAGTTCTGTCAGGACAAGACTAAACGGTACTTTAATAAATCAAGAGGTTTTAAAGCAAATAAAATCGTTGTTTTTAGATATTCATTCTCAACACCAAACTTACGTTTTTATGCAGCCAAGATATCATATTACGTTGCTTGATAATTACGCAAAAGAAGTTTACGGCGGGCTTTTGACGGAATATCATGGACTTTATAAAAAATATATTGATACAAAAAATCTTCTTGAGGCTGCAAAAAATTCCGCAGATACAACAGAATCTCAAATCGAGTTTTTGAAATTTCAGGTATCAGAAATTGAGGCGGCGGAAATTCAGTCAGAAACCGAAGATGAGGATTTGAATTCAGAGCTGGAAATCTTGGAAAATGCAGAAAAGCTGAAGGAACTGACAGGTTCTTCTTATTGGGCAATAAATGGGGATGACGGTTCAATTCTTGAAGCTTTAGGTAAGATAAAGCAAAATTTGTCGAAGGCAGCTTCTATGGATAAAAATTTGGAAGAAGTAGAACAGAATTTGGTGGATGTTATTGAAAGATTGCGAGATTCAGGTTCGGAACTTCGAGAATACAGTCAAAATCTTGATAATGATGAAGAAAGACTTAATGAAATTCAAGAAAGATTGTTTTTGTTAGATAAGTTGAAACGCAAGTATGGCAGAACTCTTGCTGATGTTATGGAAACTTATAAAAAATTAGCGGAGGAGCTTTCTGGAATAGAATTTTCGACAAAAAATGTGGAAGAACTTGAAAAATCTTTGAAAGAACAATTTGAAACTCTTACCGAAAAAGCTGCGGTGATAACCGAAAAGCGTCAGGATTATGCAAAAGTTTTGTCTGTTTATATTCAGGAACGGCTGGAAAAATTGGAATTGCCTAAAGCAAGGTTTGAGATTTCCGTATTACCGAAAGAGCTTGCGGCGGATGGGGCGGATAATGTTGAATTTTTGATTTCGACAAACGTTTCCGAGGATTTGAAACCGCTTGCAAAAGTTGCGTCCGGTGGTGAAATTTCCAGAGTAATGCTTGCAATAAAATCTATTTTTGCACAGTCCGACGATATTGATACCGTAATTTTTGACGAAATCGATACCGGTATTTCGGGTAAAGCTTCTCAAAGTGTTGCCGATGAGATTAAGGAATTGTCGAAATATCATCAGATAATTTTGATTACTCACCAGCCTATAATAGCTTCAAAGGCGGATAAGCATTTTTATGTCAGAAAATCGCAAGCTGATGAAACAAAGGTAGATGTTTACGTATTGACCGGTGAAAATCGAATTATGGCATTGGCGGAACTTGCTGGTGGTGAAATAAATGACCAATCTATAGAGTTTGCCAAATCTTTGGTTGGGGTATAAATTTAAGTAAGGAGGAGAGTTTAGAGGTATGAATTGTCCAAAATGTGGTGAAGAATTCGGATTATATAAACGTGACGGGTTAGAAGTTTGTTATTGTAAAAATTGTAAAGCAATGTGGATACCGTTTCCGATATTGCAAAAAATAGCAGGCATGTTGGATTTGAAAACTTCGATTATAAATCCTGCGGAGATGGAACCGTTGCGAATTAAGGAAGAATTTAGGGTTTGTCCTTCGTGTAATAAAAATATGCAAAAAGTCTTTTTCAACGGGATTATTGTCGATACCTGTCAGGATTGCAACGGAATTTTTTTTGATAACGGTGAGTTGTCGAAGTTTTTTAATTTGTTTTTGAAAACAAAAGTCGGTGTAGTGGATAATATTGAATTTTTAGATAAATTTTGTAAGGAGAAAAATGTGTCAGAAGTGAATAAGGCTATAGAAGAAAAGACTATTCGTAAAAGCGGAGAGGTAAAATCGTATAGGGTAGAAATTCAAAGTAAAGAGCAAGAGAAAAAAATCTTTTCTTTAAACGGATTTTTGGTAATCTTTTTTATGATTATGAATTTGCTTTTTGTATGGATATTTTTTGCTATAGGCTGGCATTTTTTGAGTGTTTTAATAATAGCAAGTATAGCTTTTTGTTGCAGCGGGTTTAAGCTGCTAAAGCCTCAGGAGGCAATGGTTTTGACATTGTTTGGTAAATATGCGGGATCTTTGAAGGGTGCAGGTTTTCACTGGATAAATCCGCTTGCACAGAGTGTAACACCGTTTGTTCCGATTTCTTTGAAAGCTAGAACTTTAGAGAGCGGAAAGCAAAAAATTAACGATGAGCTCGGAAACCCTATTGAGGTTGGAATTATTGTTATATGGGAAGTGCAAGATACTGCAAAAGCAATGTTTAATGTGAACGATTACAACACGTTTTTGTCGGCACAAAGTGATTCTGCTTTGAGAAATATTGTGAGAACATATCCTTATGACGCAACGGAAGGTTCGGGTAAGCAGACGTTGAGAGGGGATTCTCAGGAAATTTCCGAAAAATTAAAGGCGGAAATTCAGAAGAATGTTAGTGTTGCAGGGTTGAATATTATAGATGCAAAGATTACTCACCTCGCTTATGCTCCTGAAATTGCGGTTGCGATGTTGCAAAGACAGCAGGCCGCAGCAATTATCGATGCTAAAAGAGCTATTGTAGATGGGGCTGTTGGTATGGTTGAAATGGCTTTGAATAAGTTGAAATCTGATAATATTGTAAATCTCAGTGATGATGACAAGGCTAAAATGATAAATAATCTTTTGGTAATTCTTTGCAGTAATAAAGAGGCTCAACCTGTTTTGAAAAACGATATCAGATAGTTTTTTTGTAAAATTAATGTGGAAAGCGGAATTTGTAAATTTTACGAATCCCGCTTTTATATTGTTGCATAAATTTTTTTACAAAAGGTTAATATTAAGGCAAAAATGGTTTTTATGTAATATAATAATGGTAGTTAATTAGAGAAGATTAGGGATTAGAGCTTTGAAAAATAAAAAATATTATTTTATAGCAATAGGGGGGGTCGGAATGAGCGGACTCGCAAAGTATTTATTGGAGAACGGTTGTGAGGTCGCAGGGTCTGACGTTTGCGATAGCAAATATGTTCAAAAAGTTAAAGAACTCGGTGCAACGGTTCATATCGGACATAGGGCGGATAATGTTCCAAAGGATTGCGTAGTTATTGCCAGTACGGCAATTCGTCAGGACAATCCTGAAATTGTTCGTGCAAAAGAATTAGGTTTGCCGATTTATCACAGGTCTGATTTGTTGGCGGAGATTTCTCGTGGTGGAAAATTCTTTTTGGGATATTCCGGAACTCACGGCAAAACTACCACAAGCGGACTTTCTTCTTATGTTATGGAAAAAGCAGGGCTTAAGCCGTCTTATGTTGTTGGTGGAATTATTCCTGAACTTGACACGAATGCTCATTGTCAGGACGGAAAATTTTTTGCGGCAGAGTTGGATGAAAGTGACGGCACTATCGTTAAGTATGTTCCAAATATAGTTGTAATAAACAATTTGGAAGCTGACCATTTGGATTTTTATAAGAATGGTCTTGAATCAATTTTGGAAACTTTTGATAAATTTATTTCAAAAATGCCTGAAAATGGTATCGTTCTTGCAAATTATGATTGCAAAGCTTGTTTAGAGCTGAAAAGTCATAAAATTATTACTTTCGGTTTGACGGATGGAGCGGATTATCAGGCAAAAAATATTGTGAATTGTGCTCATTATACGACATTTGATATCTATTTTAAAGGTGAATTTTTAACAGATTTAAAAATTATTTTAAGAGGGGTTCACAACGTATATAACTCTATGGCTGTGTTGGCAAGCCTTCATCAGGCAGGTGTTGATATAAATCTTGTAAAACCGCATTTTGCAACTTTTTCAGGTATGGGCAGAAGATTTCAAAAAGTCGGTGAAGTCCGCGGTACTTTGATTTATGACGATTATGCTCATCATCCGACTGAAATTAAGGCTGCATTGTCGTCAGCATTGAGTTTTAAGGACAAAAACGTCATTGCGGTTTTTCAACCTCACAGATATTCAAGATTGAAAAATTTGTGGAATGAATTTTTAAATGCTTTTGACGGCGTTTCAAAAGTCATAGTGACGGATGTTTTTGCCGCTTCAGAAGATGTGATTGATGGGATTAACGGTGAAGCTTTCGCAAAAGATTTGGCATCAAAAGGTGTTAATTGCGAGTATATCGGAGGAGATATGAAAACCGTTGCCGATAAACTTTATTCGACATTGGCGGAAAATGATGTTCTTGTAGGGCTTGGTGCCGGAACGATTAACCAGTTAGGTAAAGAGCTTTTAAAACTTGATAAGGAGTTGATTAACGTTGCAAATTGAATTGGATTACGATGTTAAAAAACTTACTTCCTTCAAGTGTGGCGGGAAAGTTAAAAAAGTGTATTTCCCTGAAAACTTGTCGGAATTTGAGCGTGTTTTGAGCGAAAATCCGAACATACCTGTTTTCGGAAATCTTTCAAATACTCTTGTTTCTTCTGACGGTTATAATGGAGCAATCGTTCTCACGACAAGAATGAATAAGTTCACGATTAACGGGACATCGGTTGTGGCAGAGTGTGGGCTGAAAGGCCCTAAATTAGCTCAAGCCGTTGCAGAGGCAAGTTTGAGTGGTTTGGAATTTATGATTGCGTTCCCCGGTTCAATCGGTGGGGAAGTTTTTATGAATGCAGGAGCTCACGGGCAATCCGTTGCGGATTGTTTTGTTGAGGCGGTTTGTTACAGCAGGGATGAAGGTAAAATCGTTACTCTGTCAAAGAAAACAATGGCTTTTGACTACAGAACGTCGATTTGCCAATCTTTTGATTTGGTGGTACTTTCGGCAACGTTTGAACTTCAAAAAGCTTTGAGAAAATCTGATATTGAAGTAAAAATGAATGAGAATTTAGCTTTCAGAAAGGCAAAACAGCCGTCGCTTGCTCTTCCGAATTGTGGAAGTGTTTTTAGAAATCCGGAAGGTGATTCGGCAGGAAGATTGCTTGATGCCGCCGGAGTAAAAGGGTTGACCGTTGGAGGAGTTGAGGTTTGGGAAAATCATGCAAACTTTATTATAAATTCTAAAAACGGAACTTCTCTTGATATCTTAGAAACTATGGATATTATGTATTCTCAGGTGAAAGAGCAGTTTAATATTGAATTAAGACCGGAGGTCAGATATCTCGGCAATAAAAATGAAAAAGAGGATGAATTATGCAAGAAATTAAAAATGATAAAATAAACAAAGATGCAAAAATCGCAGTTCTTTGCGGTGGAATGTCGTCAGAAGCAGAAGTTTCTCGTCGTTCCGGTAAGGGATGTTTCGACGCTTTGCAAAGACTAGGGTTTAAAAATGCGGAGTTGGTTGAGGTTGATGAAAATATCTCAGAAAATTTGAAAAAAGGACATTATGATTATGCGTTTAATGCTTTACACGGGAAATATGGTGAGGACGGTTGTGTTCAAGGTATTTTGGAAATTTTGCATATTCCGTACACAGGTTGCGGGGTTATGGCAAGTTCAATGTGTATGAATAAAGAATACACTAAAAGAATTCTTTCGACTTGTCCTGATATTCCTATGGCGAAATCGGCTTTTGTCAGAAAAGGGGATGATGTTTTAGAAAAAACAAAAGATTTGATTTATCCGCTTTTTACAAAACCGGTTTGTGAAGGTTCAAGTTTTGGGATGACAAAAGTTGATAGAAAAGAAGATTTGAAAGCTGCCTATGAAGTTGCTCTTAAATACAACGATGATGTACTTGTTGAAGAATTTATAGACGGATTTTTTGTAACCGTCGGGGTTTTAGAAAAGGACGGCAAAGCATTTGCAACTGAAATTCTTGAAATTCGTCCGAAAAACGAATGGTACGACTTTGAGGCAAAATATTCTCAAGGAATGTCAGAATTTATCTGTCCTGCAAATCTTTCAAAAGAGGTTACGGAACGAGTTAAAGAAGTTGCTGTAAAAGCCTTTGAAACCGCAGGTTGCAGAAGTGTTTCAAGAATTGATTTTATGATGAAGGATGATATCCCTTATCTTTTGGAAATTAATACAAGTCCGGGAATGACAACGGTTAGTGATTTGCCGGCTCAGGCAAAAGCTATGGGGATTGATTATGACCACTTGGTGTTGACAATTTTGAACAGTGCAGGATTGAATAAATAAGGTAAAAATGGACGAATTTGAAACAGAACAAGATGAATTTATAGACCCGAAACGACTTGTTAATACGGTTCGTAAAAAACGTAAACTCAGAAAAGGTCGCAAACGTCAGAGTATTTTTAGAAAATTTTTCAGATTTATTATGACGATTGTTCTGTTGTGCGGATTTGTGTATATTTCAAAAATGCCGCAGTGGTATTTGCCGAAAGATTCTTTCAAAAAAGTTGCCGGAACGTCTGTTGAGATTATAAATAACAGTATCGTAAAGCCGCAGATGATTTTTGCTTTGTTGAAAAATACGGAAGTTCCGAATGTGCCTATTTATATGGCGAAAACAGAACATATAAGAAAAGAAATCAAAAAACTTCCGCCTGTAAAAGAAGTCTATATCAGACGTTACGCTTTCCCTGCACGATTGCAGATTATTTTAAAAGAAAGAGTTCCTGTAATCACGATTTCACCTGACCTGAGGGTTCAACCTGTTGCAGCATTTTCAGAAGACGGGGTAATTATGAAAAAAGAATTTCTGCCGTTGGATAAAAATATAAAAACGATTTTGGTGCTTTCTTATGGCAACAAAGGCGATGATTATACCAAGTGGAATGCTGCAAAAATTCACCAAATTGAAGAAATGGTTAATTATATTGAAACCTACTCCAAAGAAAAGGTTGAGTATGTTGATATGCGTAACCCGTTTGATGTTTATGTAAAAATCAAGACCGTAAATATCAGGCTCGGTAGACTTGATGAAAGCCTTTACAAACGTATCGAACGCCTTCCGTCCATACTTCCGCAAGTTAAACTTGTTGACAGCAAGGTTAAATACCTCGACTTGCGATGGGAAAAGGTTTTCTATTTGAAATTGCAATAATGGAAATTAATAACATAGGAGAATAAAAATGAGAGTTTCTTTAGCACAGGTAAAATACAGAACGGCAGATTTTGCATATAACTACAATAGTATAGTTTCTGTAGCAGAAACCGTGGATACGGATTTGTTAATTTTTCCGCAGGTTGGGTTGGAAGATATCGGCGGAAAAGATATGGTTTACGACGAAAGATGTAACGCTGAACAGTCGGATTTGTACAAAAAACTTGCAGAAAAACATTTTCCGTTTGCAATTCTTGTGGGCGATGTTCTTATAAAAGACGGCGAAATTTCACTTTCTGTCGACGGGTTTTATGAAGTTTGCGGTGAAAAAGTTTTTGTTGCAGATTTTTATAACGATGAAGTTGAATGTGATTTGTATGTCTTGGCAAAAAACCGTTACTTTACGATGAATTCTTACGAAGAATTTGTAAACAGTATTCAGTCAAAAACAAAATTTGTTTATGTCAGTGCAATAGGAATTGCGGATTGTGACGTATATGCCGGCGGAAGCTTTGCGAAAAATGCTTGCGGTGTGCCTGTTTTGCTTATGCCAATGTGTGAAAAATTAACTCAAAATGTGGATTTCGAAAATACTGTGAATTTTGAAGCTCCGGTTATGGAACAACAGGTGCTTGATGTTACAACATTTGCACTAAAAGAATATTGTGCTTGTACCGGTCTTAAAAAAGTTGTATTAGGACTTTCGGGCGGGATTGACAGTGCACTCACCGCTGCACTTGCCGTAAAGGCTATCGGTGCTGACAAGGTTCTTGGAGTTCTTATGCCAAGTATGTTCTCATCAGAAGGAAGTGTAACCGATAGTTTAGAATTAGCTCAAAATCTTGGTATTGAAACTGTGAAAGAACCGATTACCCCGTTGTTTGATGCGTTTATGAAGGACAGAGAAAGGCTTCATGATTTGGCAGAAGAAAATTTGCAGGCAAGATTAAGGGCATTAATTTTAATGTTTTATTCAAATCGTGAAGGCAGATTGCTTTTGTCGACAGGTAATAAGTCTGAATCTTCTATGGGATTTGGAACTTTGTATGGCGATTTGGCAGGCGGTTTTAATATGATTTGCGATTTGACAAAGACTAATGTTTATAAATTATCGAATTATATTAACAAAGATGGAGAAATTATTCCGCAGGCGATTATTAATAAGGCTCCGTCAGCAGAACTTCATCCGAATCAGAAGGATCAGGACAGATTGCCTGAATATGCGGTTCTTGATGATATTATTGAAATGTATGTTGAACAAAATCTTCCGCAAGAAGAAATTTATAAAAAATATGATAAATCGCTTGTGGATGAAACGATTAAGAAAATATACAGAATGCAATTTAAACGTCATCAGGGCTGTTTGGGTGTCAGATTGACGGAACGTTCTTTCTGCAAAGGTGTTGATATGCCTGTTGTTCAGAGATATTACTAATGAGTTCAAGCTGTTGTGTTCAATGGTGAAAACTGATGAGAGTCGCCACTTTGGTAATTAGTGATTAATCTAAAAACAAGCTACAAAAAAGCACTTCTTGAAAAAGAAGTGCTTTTTTAAATTACAAAGAAAATTGTAAACTATTTTGCAGATTTAGCTGCTTCAAAAACAACATCAAAAGCTTCTTTGTCGTTTACTGCGAGTTCAGCAAGCATTTTTCTGTTAACGAGAATGTTAGCTTTTTTGCAAGCATTTATGAATCTTGAATAGCTCATGCCACGTTCTCTAACAGCAGCATTGATTCTAACAATCCATAATCTTCTCATATTGCGTTTTGTAGTACGTCTGTCTCTGTAAGCATATTTCAATGCTTTCATAACTGCAATATTAGCTACTTTAAAAATTCTGCTTCTAGCTCCGATAAAGCCTTTAGCAAGTTTCAATATTTTCTTGTGTCTGTTACGACTTACATTACCACGTTTTACTCTCATTTTTTACGCTCCTATCTTGAATACTTCTTGTATGGTAGCTCTTTAGATACCAGTTTTAAGTTTGAGTCTGACAAAGTCACCATTTTGAAAAGCTTACGCTTTCTGGAATTAGACTTGTGTTGGAGCAAGTGGCCTATACCTGCATGTCGTTTCATAATTTTGCCGGTTGCAGTAACTTTGTAACGTTTCGCAGCGGCTCTGTGTGTTTTTAATTTTGGCATTTTCTTCTCCTTTCGGTTAAGTGATACAGAAAAGTTTCAGGCATACCAAAGCCATAAAACTTTCGTAAGTTCATTTTATAATACAGAAACACAATTTGCAAGCAGAATGTTAATTTTCGTTATCAAAATTAGTGAGTTCGCAGACGGTGGTGTCGAGGGCGTTAGCGAAATCAATCAGGTATCGAGGGAAGGTTTTGAGAAAGCTACTTCAATTTTGCTCATAAAATATTCACCCCTTACTTGATTTCACTTCTCCTCAGGCACAAAAAAGTCGGCTTTTGCCAAAAGCTCTCGGGTATGCTCGTAACAACACGAGTTATGCGTGATTTGTTGGTATTCACGCACAATATTCAACACATCATCTACCGACATTTTTATAATACGTCTTTCTCCTTCTATTATTCTTGCCATTTCCGTCTTCCTTTCAAAATAGTTATCGGCAAATTTGGCAAAACCTTTTGTAAAATCAGGCAAAAAGTTTAGAAATTTCGGTTATAATTTGAACCTACGGTTTAATTTGTTTACAAACTTTATTGAACATCGCCCTTGTTTTTTTGTCCAACAATCCGTACTTTTCAAAAAATCTTTTGTAATAGACACTATCTGTTGCATATTGCATTCTTACATGATAATCAACCGTAAATGGTGTGTGATAATTCAGCTCTTTAAAATCTTTTGAGGTTATATTTGAATCTAAAAGTTTTTCTTCAGGATTTAGTGCTGAAGTTACCCTGTATTTAGCTGCCAACTTGTTGAATTCCTTAACTTTTGCAGAATCTTTTGAGGCATTTGTTGTCATAAACACATCTCTGAAAGCTACAGAATCCAATCTGGATTGAACATGTGCCAATTTAAGGACATCAAACTGCCCGCTTTTAGCATCTCCTATCACTTGATTTAGCTCTTTTTGAGGTTTATTCTCCATATATTTTTCGGCATTGTCAAAAACCTTGCCTTCGCAACCGGTCAACAATGTACCTGCCACCAATAATCCTGATATTTTATTTACTAACATTTAAATTCTCCTTACACAATTTTCCCTGATATGAATTTCGATGCAACAATTCTCTGTCGATTTTGTTTAAGCAGTCGAGTTTTGCTCCAAGCCAACGAGGTGCAATTAAATTTTTCTTCAAACCGTTTCCTGCAAGTCGATGAATTGTCGTCGTCTGTGGTAAATATTCCAAAAAATCACAAACCGTATTGACATATTCCTCTTCACTCATAAAATCAATTTCGCCGGCATCATACATTTTTGCAAGTTTTGTGTCTTGCAATGCACACAACATGTGAATTTTCACCCCGTCAACCCCGAGTTGTGCAAGTTTTTGTGCCGTCTGCATTATTTCATCATGAGTTTCCCACAACCCAAAAATCACATGCACACAAACATTTATCCCCCGAGATTTCGTCCTTTCATAAGCTCGTAAAAAACAATCAAAATCATGTCCGCGATTTATTCGTTTCAAGGTTTTATCATGAATTGACTGCAAGCCGTATTCAACCCATGTGTAGTAATCGTCTTTGTATGAAGCAATCAAATCAAGCTTTTCATCCTCCACGCAATCAGGGCGAGTTCCGATTGAAAGCCCTACAATCTTGTCATTACAAAGTGAAGAATTATAAATTTTCTCAAGCTCTTTAACGGGTTTGTAGGTGTTTGAGTAGGCTTGAAAATACGACATGAATTTTTCAGCCTTAAACCGTTTGGAAAGAGTTTCTATTCCGACTCCAATCTGCTCTTCTATAGAAAGCTTGTTAGAATGAGCCTGAGAAAAACTTCCGCCCTCATCGCAAAAAATACAACCACCCGTCGAAATTGTACCATCCCTGTTCGGACACGAAAAACCGGCGTCAAGTGTAATTTTATATACCTTAACGCCGAATTTTTGCTTTAAAAACGCACTGTACTGATTATATCTTTTATCAGTATTATTAAACATATCTATTTATCTTCGTCTTCTTCCAAAATCGGATAAACATAGTGTTCTCCGCAATTAGGGCAAACAACTTCCTGCTGTTTTCCGTCCTCGGTTTTTGCAACTTCAAACAAAGTTTTGCAACCCGATTGAACACATCTGATAGCCCATGTTGGTCTTATTAATCTTGCCATAATTCCCTCACTTATTCTTTCTACAATAAATATATTAACATTGATTTTATTATTGTGCAAGTATTTTACCTGCCAAAAGAAATTAGTAAAAAGTAGAATTTATTAACGACTTTAAGTCTTAAAATATTAAAAATTAAGGAGGTTTTCAAATGAAATATCCTATTTTTATTGCAGCTTTTTTAATATTGGTTCTGCTTGCCGCATTTGACACTAAAGAATTCTTTGAAGAGATTTCGGCAGTAACCCCTTCCCAAATAGAAATGAAACAAAATTTGCCAAAATCCACCGGTGACGGAGTTCTGGAAAAATTTGAAACTTCACAAAATCTTGAAAAAACATATCCAAACAAGCAATTACCTAACGGCACAAAAAATTTCAATGCAACACAAAACTCGGTTCCCGATACTCATCCTACCCTAAACCCGATTGAAAAAAGAAAATAATACTAAAGCTAAAGCCCGAAAATAACTTCGCCAAACTGCTCTTTGTCAGGGTCAAGTTCTTCTCGTTGAATACGCTGTTTTTTGTTCAAAATCGGCATATTGCTTTCGTAGCGGAGTATTTCACCTGTCGGTTTTACATCTTTAGGGTTTACAACGGGTTCAACCGATTTAGGGAAAAATCTCAAAATTACGTTTTCGCCGATAGTTTTTGCCAAAATATCTCTTGAATACATGTGAATATATCCGTAAATAGAGTAGCTTTGAGAGGCTTTTGGGGCGGAAAAATTGTCATTGCTGTCACTGATTTTTTTAGAATAATTTCCACTCCACATAACAAGCCCGTTGACCAAATCCAGCAAAACAACATCAGTTTCCATAAAATACGGGTATGAAAAATCTAAAGCCGTTGAAAGTTCCAACATTTCCCAAACATTACGTTTTAAATAAGCGTTTTCGACAGGAACTGTATTTGACACAAGCAACACGGATTTCGCATCAAAAAGGTTAGCCACCTGCTTATACGCTGCAAAATTAATTTGGGAAGTGCCACGATATTTATTTAAAGCCGACTGCAACGGAGCTCGTGCAGACGGGTTTGCCGCAAGTCTTCTTCTGATCTCATTAATCGTCGGTGAATTAACCTTGCCTGTCAAATTAAAATAGCTGATTAAATCCCCCGCAATCATCTCGGAAACCTCAGGATAGCAGTAATAATTGTCGCACACATTCAGCAAATCCGCCGGCAATACCACAACATTAAAAGACATTGCGTTTGCAGTTTGAACTGCACATAAAATTACAAAAAATAGTATTACTCTAAAAATATTTTTCATACAATAATTGTATCACAATATTTTTCATACAACTAACGGATTGTAAAATCCGTTAATTGGAGTAAAATACACGAACAAGGAGAATTGTTATGGATTATCACAAACTTTTGGAAAATGCTAAAGAAGTATCAAAAAATGCGTATGTAAAGTATTCTAACTTTGAAGTCGGAGCATGCCTTATCACAAAATCCGGCAAAATTTATTCAGGCTGCAACTTTGAAAACTCCAGTTACGGTTTGACAATTTGTGCAGAAAGAAATGCTGTAGGAAGTGCAATCGCTGACGGCGAACGAATTATTTCCGCAATCGCAATATATTCACCAAAAAAACGCGATTGCTTACCGTGCGGAGCATGCCGACAAGTTTTGAGCGAATTTCAAGACGAAAATGGCATAGACGTAATAACAGAGGGCGACAACGACATTATCGTCAGAAAACTGGATGAATTATTCCCGCAAGGTTTCATTTTGTAAAATGTATTTTATAGAGCTTTTGGTAAAATATTTCAAAAAAGACAGTATTATAAAAATATTAGACGAGCATGACAAAAAAACAGCCCGTGATCCACTTTCGCAAATCCCGACAGACCAAATAGAAAATTCTGCGACTTGCGAACACGTTTTTATGCCTATAGACAGCACTGGACAAACTCTTGCCTGCTCAAAATGCGGTCTTGTCGTAAACAAAAAAGACCTTCGCTATAAGAACTTTTTTCGGAATAAAACATTTGAATGAGGTGAATAAGTAAATAAGTGAATTCGCCCTGTCGGGCTCGTGAATAAGTTCTTATCGGGTGCTACGTACCAAAGTTGCTTTTGAGCGAAGCGAACTATACGAACTCATTAACCTATTTACCTATTAACTTATTCACCTAGTTTATTTTATATTCAACTTCTGATCAACAAATGCGTTGCGTTGGTTTGCCTGCATTTTACCACGTATGATATGATACGCTGCAACACCAGCGGTTGCAAGTCCTGCAATAACTTTCGCAGGAGTTCCCATATTTTTCATAGGATTTTTAAATACTTCTTTCAAAGAACCGCCCTTTTTAAATCCTTTTGGCAAAGCTCCAAATAACCACCCTGCCGCTAAACACGCTACCCCTGTCATTGTACCGTAAACAGCCCCTTTTGCCGTGCCTTTGGTTATCTCTTCCGTTGCTGTAAAGAATTTTGCAATAGATGCAATTCCACGTTTAAATTTTCCTGCTTTCTTTTCTTCTCGTGCATTGTTATCAGCTTCAAAACTGCACTGGTCAAGAAGTTCAAGAACCTGAGTATTGTTTTCTGCCGTTGCTTTTTCTCTGGCTTTCTTTGCTGCCTCATCAGAAATTTTATAAGATGTAAAACTAACGCTTGGATTGAAATCTACTGCCATGATGCACTCCTACTTTTTATTTACTATTATTAAAACTCGTAAATAAAAATTTTGCCCTATTTTTTACAAAGTTTTACAAAAATTAATTAAATAAATTTAATTGCGGAACTTCCAACTCTGCATTATCAGAAGAACGTTTGCGTCCTGCCAAATCTTTTGAAAAATCCTTCTGCATTTTCGTCATCAAATCTTGAGATCGCTTGATTACAGCACTCGGTAGTCCTGCCATTTTCGCAACCTGAATACCGTAGCTCTTGCTTGCACCGCCTTGAACAATTTTTCTCAAAAACTCGATTTCTCCATTTTCTTCTGCAATAGTAATCCTATAATTCTTAATTTGCGGATAAGTTTTTGTCATTACATTTAATTCGTGATAAT
>ONYB01000058.1 GCA_900321895.1 uncultured Brachyspira sp. | reverse complement strand
CTTGCGAAAAAGATATGACAGGTGAATTCGTAATGGCAAAAATTACAGGTGTAAAAACTTGGTATTTAAAAGGAGAATTAATTTAATTCGAGTTACAACAAAAATTTATTACAAAACGGCACTTTTAATAGTGTCGTTTTCCTTTACTTATAAACTTTTAGTGCTAAACTTCTGTATGTAGTAGTTAAGGGGATCCACCCTAGGGGCAAATGTATATATAAAAGGTTGTTATGTATTACGGAATTTGCCTGTAAAAGGATAGAAAGAGAAAATATGGAAAAGAACAACGAAACTTTACACATTTTGAGACACTCTTGCTCTCACATCATGGCACAAGCTGTGCAAAAGCTGTTTCCGTCAGCAAAGTTGGCTATCGGACCGTCTACAGACGCAGGCTTTTACTATGATTTTGATTTGACCGACGGGCATGCTTTCACTGAAGATGACCTCAAAAAAATCGAGGACGAGATGAAAAACATCATCAAACAAAATTTAACCTTTGAAAAATTCGTTATTCCTGATGTTGACAAACAAATTGAAGAGTTCAAAAACGAAGGCGAAATTTACAAAGCCGAATTGTTGGAAGAACACAGAAACGACAATCCGACCCTTTATTTAACAAAAGATAAAGACGGAAATGTTTTATTCAACGACCTTTGTGCAGGTCCTCACATCCCGAATACATCATTTATCAAAGGAAATGCTATAAAATTATTAAAAGTTGCAGGTGCGTACTGGAGAGGTAACGAAAAAAACAAAATGCTCCAAAGAATTTACGCAACAGCATACTGGACAAAAGAAGATTTGGCTGACTATCTTCACTTTTTGGAAGAAGCAGAAAAACGTGACCACAGAAAACTCGGAGCAAAGCTTGACTTGTTCTCAACAAGAGAAGAACTCGGCGGTGGTCTTGTTTTGTGGCACCCGAATCTTGCCGTAGTCAGAGAAGAAATCGAAAACTACTGGAGAACAGAGCACAGAAAACGCGGATATGTAATCGTTAATACTCCACACATTGCAAAATCAAAATTGTGGGAAATTTCAGGTCACTATGACCACTACCGTGAAAATATGTTCTTTATCCAAAAAGATGACGACAGTGATGATCAGTTCATTCTTAAACCTATGAACTGCCCGTTCCACATCTTGATTTATCAGGCAAACAGATATTCTTACCGTTCATTGCCGTTGAGAATGGCTGAACTCGGTACTGTTTACAGAAAAGAAAAATCAGGTGCTTTGTCAGGTTTGACACGTGTTCAAGGGTTCACACAAGACGATGCTCACATCTTCTGTACTCCTGAACAGTTGGTCGGAGAAATCAACGAAATTATCGACTTTGTAGCAGACACAATGAAAATCTTCAATATGAAATTTGAAGTTGAACTCTCAACTCGTCCGGAAGATTATGTCGGCGACATCGAAAACTGGAACAGAGCTGAAGCAGGTTTGAAAGAAGCAATGGACAAACGTGGTATGAAATACGAAATTAACGAAGGCGACGGAGCTTTCTATGGCCCTAAAATCGACTTCAAAGTCAAAGATGCTATCGGCAGAACTTGGCAGTGTGCAACAATTCAGCTCGACTTTAACCTTCCTGAAAGATTTGATATCAAATATCAAGACAAAGACGGTTCAATGAAAACACCGGTAATGCTTCACCGCGTAATCTTCGGATCTATGGAACGTTTCCACGGTATCTTAATCGAGCACTACGCAGGAGCTTTCCCGACTTGGCTTGCACCTACACAAGTTGCAATCGTTCCGATTTCAAACGAAAAACACGCAGATTTCGCAGAAGAAGTTTACAAAAAAATGCGTAACGCAGGAATCAGAGTAAAACTTGACGACAGATCAGAAAGCATGAACTACAAAATCAGAGAAAGCTTGCAAGATAAGAAAATTCCTTACGTTGTTGTTATCGGCGACAAGGAAATCGAAGCAAATTCAGTTGCAGTTCGAGCAAGAGGTATCGGTCAAGTCGGAACTATGGGCATTGATGAATTCATCGCAAAAGTTGAAGACGAAATCAAATCCAGAAGTTCTGAATCATTTGCAAAAGCATTGGCTAAGTAGTTTGACAAAGAAACTAAACAAACTAAAAGAACCGCTCATTTCGGGCGGTTCTTTTTTATACATATTAAAAAAAACTTATTTTGTTTCTTCAGTTTTTTTGTCTTCTGCTTTTTCAAATTTGTCGTTAGGGTCAGCCTTTGGAGCTTCTTCTTTTTTATCTGCTGATGGAACGAATTTATCTTCCGCAGGTTGTGCCAAAGGTGCATCTTTTACTTCAGCAGGTGCCGGTGCAGCAGGTGCTTCCGCTGCTTTTGGTGCATTTACGTTTGAAACGTTTACTGCCGGTTCCGGATTTCCTAACATACTAATTGCTTTAATCATGACTTTTCCTCCATATATAACTTTTACTCATATTATAAAACAATAAACTTTAAATAGTTGCGTACTTCTTTTAAAATATTAAAAAATATGTCAAAATTTTAATTTTTCATAATAATATATGCATATAACTTGGCTCACCATTTTTTATCGCATAAAAAAACGGTCTTTCGACCGCTCTTTATTTTTTGTTTACAGGTTGATTTTTTGTTCCTGATGAAGTGAATGTATCGGTTTTCGGGCTTCTCACCAATTTATCGGGAGTTGAGTTTATCTCATCTGCCTTTTTAACTCTCGAAACTTCCCCCGGTTCAGTCGCTTTTGTCGACTTGTGAGCACCCATCATTGCCTTAATTCCATCTATCATAATTCCCCCTATTCAGGCTAAAACAAATTCAAAGCCTTATGTTTATTATAGATTTCATTTACCATCTCATCAAGTTTGTTAAAATCCGTAACAGAAGGTTTACCCTTTACCAACAACGGTTCAATAACTTCTAACTTCAAGCCGGAAAGCATTTCACCCAACTTGCCGAAAAGGTTGCCACCCCAACCGTAAGAACCTACGAATGACGCAATTTTTGCTTTTGGTCTTAAAACATTTGCAAGGTATGCAATGTTTGCAGCCATAGGGTGAGGTGCAGCCAAAACCATTGAACTTCCTAGAATGATTGTGGTTGCATCAACCAAACCCATAGCCAAGTCACCCAAGTCACCTGTTACGATGTCAAATTTTTCTGTCTGTATGCCTTTTTCGTTAAGTTTTTTGATAAGATAGTCAACCATTTCTTCTGTGCTGCCGTACATTGAAACATAAGGCAAAAGAACAAGGTTTTTGCCTTCATCGCTTGCCCAGTCGTTGTACAAATCTAAGATAAATTTAGGATTTTTGTAAATCGGCCCGTGGCTCGGCAAAATCATCTCAGGATTTAATTCTTTAACTTGTTTAGTATATTTTTTGCAAACAGTT